>NZ_JAAHBQ010000030.1:0-65000 GCF_020144665.1 Oscillatoria salina IIICB1
TTGTATTTTACTTGTCATTAAAGAATTAATAACTAGAAAATAATGGGAGCAAGATGCTCCCACGAAGAAGAATTTTCCTCTTTTAAGATTAGCGGACAGAAGCGATCGCGTCTTTGGTCATGGCAGCGATCGCGCGATCGGTGGCTTTGGGTAAATGATAGTATTTACCTCCGGCTTGTTTTGCCAATTCTTTCGCAAAGCCCGTAGACACGAACTTATTTTCGGTGTCGATGACTAACATTTGCATTCCTAAAGCCCGAATTCTCGCCGCAATGTCTAACAATTCTCCTTTGATATCCGGTTTCTCTCCTTCTGGGAGCGTGTCAACATCGCCGAGAGAACGAGCTAAGGGAATATTACCGCGTCCATCAGTAATCGCGACAATGACAACTTGACCGATATCTCCCGACATTTGAGCATTTGTCCCGACGTGAACTGCACTGGAAAGTCCGTGTGCGAGAGGTGAACCGCCTCCACAAGGCATTTTTTCCAAACGCGATCGCGCCATTGTAATCGAACGAGTTGGAGGTAACAAAACTTCCGCTTGTTCCCCCCGAAAGGGAATTAACGCCACCATGTCGCGATTTTCGTAAGCTTCGGTAAGTAAGCGCAAAACAGCGCCTTTGGCTGACTGCATCCGATTTAACGCCATCGAACCCGAAGCATCCACCACAAAGATAATCAACGCCCCGGCTTTTCTGGCTAGGCGTTTTGAGCGAATATCACCCGTTTCCACAATCACCTGGCGATTTGGATAACGCTGACGACGTGCTTTCTGATAAGGTGCAGCCGCGCGTAACGTAGCATCCACGGCGATTCGGCGTACTTTGCCTTTCGGTAACATCGGCTTCACGTAACGTCCCCGATCTTCCGAGAAAATAATGCTGCGACTGCCTGATTTTCCTTGGCGTTTCGCCATTTGCGCGAAATACAACACGCTGGGATCGAGAATTACCCCTTCCGAATCAAAGACAAATTCTTCAGGAATTCCCGGCGGTTCTTGTTCCGGCTCCTCATTATTTTCCTCTTCTTGCTCGTCTTGTTCTTGTTCAGACTCATTTTGAGGTTCTTCCTCTTGGGGAGGCGGTGGTGGCGGCGGTGGCGGCTCCTCTGGAGGCGTTTCGATGAGGGTGGAGCGCGGCACGATTACCAATTCTACTGCTCTGCGTAAATCTTCCGCGTTAACGCTGTTGCGTCCTTCTAAAGCTGCGGCTGCTTTCGCTACTCGCACCGCAAATAATTCAGCCCGATGTCCTTGTACGCCACCACGAATGGCTTCTTGGACTAAATAGCTAATTTGTTCTCGGTTAATTTGGACATCTTTGAGCCATTCTCTAGCTAAGATAATTTGGGTTCTCAGGTCGTCAATTTCTTCATCATACTTGCGGAGGAAGTCTTGAGCCGAGGTAGCAAATTCGATCGCTTGCGTCACTGCTTGGACTCGCCGATCTAAAGATAAAATGCCATCAGCCGAGAGGGTAATAGCAATTCTGTCGAGTAAATGTTCTCGCAGGGGACCTTCTTCGGGGTTGTAGGTAGCGATAAGTAAAGGTTTGCAGGGATGTTCGATGCTAATCCCTTCTCTTTCAATACGGTTGCGTCCCTCGGTAAGTACAGTTAGCAATTGATTGGCGATTTGGTCGTCGAGGAGGTTAATTTCATCGACATACAAAACGCCTCGATGGGCTTGGGCTAACAATCCTGGTTGAAAGACCGATTCGCCTTGTTGAACCGATTTTTCGACATCTACGGAACCTAAAAGTCGGTCTTCGGTGACTCCGAGGGGTACTTGGACGAAAGGGGCGGGAATAATTTCCGTGGAGTAAGTTGGTGGTTCGGTAGTAGCGCTAGAACCATTTTGCGTACCATCTCTTGACAACTGCGCCCTTTCCTGTTCCCATTCTGCCACCGAACAGTTAAAAGGCGACTCACAGACAACTTCAATCGGCGGTAACAAAGAATGGATCGCCCGCGCCATTACTGATTTTGCCGTACCGCGACGACCAGCGATCGCTACTCCTCCCAATCCGGGATCGATTGCGGCTAACAACAAAGCGAGTTTGATCGCTTCTTGTCCCACTACAGCCGTCAGGGGAAAACTTGGTTTGGCAGTCAATGTATTTGCAGGCATAGGATTTCGCACTTAGCACCTCAGCTTTCTCAGCTTACCAAAGTTTGTGGTGCGCGCGATCGCCCGCTTCCTCTCGGCAATCTTCATCAAAACTTCATCAAACTAGTCTTTATTTTAAGTTAATTTATATAGTTGTTTGGGTAAATCAGCAAATTTACTGACAAAAATCTGTAAATAGAAAATTTTTTGTGTATTTAATATCTAATTAATAAGCTGTACTTATCTCAAAAAAACGATCTAGGTAAGCAGCAATCAGCTTGTAATTCAGCATTTACCTCGTTTTCGGAGTTCAATATCTATGAGTGTATTTCGCACAGCCAAAAACTTAGTCCAGTTTTCGGTAACTGTCACTGGTTTAACTCTCTTAGGACTAGCAATCTCTGAGTCGGCTCGGGCAGCTAGTTTCACCGTGGGCGGTTATACTTGGGACGAAGCTAATACCGTCACTACCGCAGAAGTAGTTGAAGGTGATTTAGCTTTTGACCTCGGTTTCCGAACTGCATTTAATCCTGGATCTAGCTTCGATCCTAGTAAAAGTATCGGTCAATTGTTAGGATTTGAATCTGGTGGTCCGAGTGCTACTTCTGTACCCTTTCCTGACTCGAATAGCACTGAAGCATTACCAAATGTTGACCGCGCAACCATCGAACTAAGTTGGGGAGGACTACTGTTACCTAACTTCGATGGCGAAGATTTTGTCATTTATGAAGCTGGTAGCGCTACTTCTCCAGAAGGTTTTAGTGTCTCAGTATTTAACACTTTAACTAATGAATGGA
Organism: Oscillatoria salina IIICB1; assembly: GCF_020144665.1. NCBI lineage: Bacteria > Bacillati > Cyanobacteriota > Cyanophyceae > Oscillatoriales > Oscillatoriaceae > Oscillatoria > Oscillatoria salina. Next base: position 2,908 of record NZ_JAAHBQ010000030.1, read on the forward strand.
CGAACAAACGTTACGAATTTTTCGATAGTTTCGATCAACCAAATGGCGTTCTCGCGACAGCTTTCGACTTCGATGATTTTGGCTTGGATAGCGATGCGTTAATTTCCGCTATTCGCATTACTAATTTGTTTAACTCGGAAGCTGCTAATGGTGCAGATAAAGTTGACGATCCTTCCGGAGAAGGTAATGTTTTATTTGCTGGAGATGCGGGTTATGAAGATGGTTTTGCCTTGCTAAATACAGCAAATGGAAGCGAATATCCTACGGGTTCTTTGGATACAGATTTGGTTTACTTAGCAGGTTTACACGATATAATTTCTTCTGAACCAACTGACCCCACTGACCCCACACCAGTTCCCGAACCAACTTCTGTTTTGAGTTTACTCGCTTTTGGTTTGGTTAGTGTTAGTTCATTTTGGCAGCGTAAAAAGTGATCGGTTGTAGAGACGTTGTCAGCAACGTCTCTACTTCGTAGTATGTTCAGGTCTCGTTTGAAAACACTATCAATGGCTGTTTAGACAAATTCTAACTTTTGGCTGTTGTCAGACAAAACCGAGCCATCGGAAACTAAAGTTGAGAGCGATCGATCGCTGTGAGGCGATCGCCAACAGCTAGTGGAAAAGGTGGCAAGTGAAGATTAAAACTATATTTGAGCTACTTAAGGAAACATTTCAAGAGTGGCAGGAAGATAAAACACCGCGACTGGCGGCAGCTTTAGCTTATTATACGGTTTTCTCGTTAGCACCCTTGTTAATTATTGCGATCGCGATCGCGGGCGCAATTTTCGGCGAAGAAGCTGCTAGAGGCGAAATTGTCGGACAAATTCAAGGTTTAGTCGGACAAAATGGCGCAGAAGTAATTCAAACAGCGATCGAAAATGCTAATCAACCCGATTTGCGTAATACGGCTTCTTTAATTAGTATAATCGTGCTTTTGTTTGGTGCTTCTGGTGTTTTTGCTCAACTTCAAGATGCACTTAATACTGTTTGGGAAGTTAAACCTAAACCGGGACGAGGGATAAAGAATTTTATTAGAAAGCGGTTATTATCTTTCTCTGCGGTGCTAGGAATTGGTTTTTTATTAATGGTATCTCTCATAGTTAATGCGGCTTTAGCTGGTTTAAGCACTTATCTGAGCGAATTAGTTCCCGGCATAGATCTTCTCTGGCAAATTCTCAATTTTTTGCTTTCTTTTGCAATTATTACCTTTCTCTTTGCGTTACTTTATAAATATCTTCCCGATGTAAAAATTCAATGGAGTGATGTTTGGATTGGTGCGGCAATCACTTCTTTACTATTTACCATTGGTAAATTTATTTTAGGAGCATATTTAGGTAGAGGTAGTTTTGGCTCAACTTACGGTGCGGCTGGTTCGTTAGTAATTGTTTTAGCTTGGGTTTACTATTCAGCCCAAATTCTCTTTTTCGGTGCAGAATTTACTCAAGTATATGCGAGAAGATATGGTTCGCAAATTGTTCCTGACGAACATTCGATGCGCGTAACTGAAGCAGAAAGGGCAAAACAAGGAATGCACCGCGATCGCTGAAAACTTAGAGCAAATTTTGTGATTGAGCTAAGTGAATCAAATTGGGGAAATTTAACCCGAAAATTAGCTAATTTTTTCGCTCGGAACCAGACAAATTTATCTTAAGAAAATGGGGTGCAATCAAAGTATAGTCAAAAAAGTATAGGGAAAGAATAATGAGTCCAAAAAATATTTTCGGACTATTAAAAGAAGCATTCAGTGAATGGCAAAAAGATAAAGCCTCCAGGCTAGCAGCAGCTTTAGCCTATTATACCGTGTTTTCTCTCGCACCAGTGGTAATTATCGCCGTGGCGATCGCGGGTTCGATTTTTGGTGCAGAAGCCGCTAGAGGCGAAATTGTCGGGCAAATTCAAGGGTTAGTTGGTGAAGCTGGTGCAGAGGTAATTGAAACCGCCATTGAAAATGCTAACCAACCCGATCTTAAAAATGTTGCCTCATTTTTTAGCATTATTTTACTTTTATTTGGTGCTTCAGGCGTATTTGCCGAATTACAAGATTCGCTCAATACTGTTTGGAATGTTAAAGCTAAACCGGGGCGGGGTATTACTAATTTCGTGAGAAAGCGAATTTTGTCTTTTGCAATGGTTTTAGGAATCGGTTTTTTGCTGTTAGTATCTTTGGTGATTAGTGCGGCTATATCTGCTTTGAGTAATTATCCGCAAAGTTTACTAACAGGCTTTGAATTTATGGGGCAATTTATCAATATAATAGTTTCTTTTGGCGTAATTACACTTTTGTTTGCGCTAATTTATAAATACCTACCTGATGTGAAAATTAAATGGAGCGATGTCAGAATTGGTGCAATTATTACTGCTTTGTTATTTACTCTCGGTAAATATATAATTGGTTTGTATTTAGGCAGAGGAAGTTTTGCTTCAACTTACGGTGCGGCTGGTTCGGTAATTATTATTTTGGCTTGGGTGTATTATTCGGCACAAATTCTTTTCTTCGGCGCTGAATTTACCCAAGTTTATGCTCGAAAATATGGTTCGCAAATTATGCCCGATCGCCATTCAGTTTCGGTTACTCGCCCGAAAAGTGCAAGACAAGGGATTGAAAGAAATTAACCTTCAAGATTGCAATAAAGATTGCTATAATTAAATAATAGTCAAAGAAAACTTAATCCCAATTACAAACGCCAATGCGCTAGGCTAGAGATAAGAGCTTGGTAATAGTGAACGTGCTGCTAAATCGATTTTTGATTGTTCGTTTGACTCTGGGAGCAATTGTTTTAGCTTCCTTGAGTAGTTGTAGCGGTGGAGATGCAGAAAAATGGTTTGCTGCCGATCCGCAGTTAAAAGAAAACCAACCAGTTATTGCTAGTTCTCCGGAAACCGATCGACCCACCCAAAGTACAACTAAACTACCGGATGATTTTCCGCAACAAATTCCTCTTTATCCCCAGGCAAAAATACTCAATGTTAAGTCAGAAGATACGTTGGGGAAAGTCCAAATTCTTTGGGCTTCTGCCGCTCCTAGTAACGAAATCGAACAGTTTTATCAAGAACAATTTCAGTCGGATAATTGGGAGATTGTTCAAGAATTTACGGCTGCGAATAATAGCGATGAAAAAACGGCGATCGCGCGTCAGGGTGAGTTACAGGTAAAAGTTGCAGTTGCTTCACCGACAAGTGAATCTTCCTCAGAAGCAGAAGGGGCGACAACTTTTGCGCTGGAGTATCAGCAAGGAACAAATGTGGCAACAGCAGAGACAGAAAATCCGGAACCAGAAGCGGAAAATACCACCACAGAAAGTGAGTTTACTGACTTAGAACAAATCCCCGAAATAACTCAAAAATATATCCAAGATTTAGCTAATTTAGGTGTTTTCGATCTCGACGGAAACTTTGAACCAAATAAAACAATTACGCGCCGCGAATATGTCGAATGGTTAGTTAAAGCTAACAATCTTTTTTATCAGAATAATCCCGGTAAACAAGTGCGTTTGAGTAGTACGGTTAATCAACCTGCATTTGCAGACGTTCCTACCTCAGATCCTGGTTTTCCGGAAATTCAAGGTTTAGCAGAAGCAGGGATTATTCCCTCTCGATTGACGGGAGATGGTGTAGCCGTGCAATTTCGCCCGAATGCACCGCTAACCAGGGAAGCATTGATTGCTTGGAAAGTACCGTTAGATAGTCGTTCCGGCTTACCTACAGCTTCGATAGAGGCAATTGAGAAAACCTGGGGTTTCCAAGATGCAGCGAAAATCGATCCAAAAGTGCAGCGATCGCTACTCGCGGATTTTCAAAATGGCGAACAAGCAAACGTGAGACGGGTGTTTGGTTACACTACTTTGTTTCAACCTCAAAAACCCGTTACTCGTGCCGAAGCTGCTACAGCTTTGTGGTATTTTGGCTATCAAGGTGAGGGAATTTCGGCGGCGGATGTCAGTACAAATTAATAGTACAGTTCGTAGTTGGGTTTTAGCGTTGATTTTTTTAGGAGTGAAATAAATTGAATATTTTTCGGTTTTTTCTGGGATGAAAGAGCGCTAAAGCGCTTACTACGAACGCTGATTTTTGGGGAAATTTCCCGGTTTTTTAGGAGTGAAATGAAAGAGCGCTAAAGCGCTTACTACGAGCGCTGATTTTTTGGGAAATTTCCCGGTTTTTTAGGAGTGAAATGAAAGAGCGCTAAAGCGCTTACTACGAGCGCTGATTTTTTGGGAAATTTCCCGGTTTTTTAGGAGTGAAATGAAAGAGCGCTAAAGCGCTCACTACGAACGCTGATTTTCGGGAAATAGAAAGTAGAAAAATAAATCAGCGAGCAAGATGCTCGCACTCTAAATGTTAAATTACGATCGCCTGTTTGAAACGATAGAAGAATTGGTGCTACATCATTCTCCAAGCGGTGTGGAGAAGGAAATTGACGAGTTACTGCTAAAAAAATTTTCGGCTTTGGGAGTGGAAACTTGGCAGGATCGCGCTGGAAATATCATTGCGAAAATTCCAGGTGAAAGTAGTAATGATGCTGATGCGATCGCGATTACCGGACACAAAGACGAAATTGGTGCTATTGTCAAAAGTATCGACCTTGAAGGCTGTTTATCTATTCGTAAATTAGGCGGTTCTTTTCCCTGGATTTATGGCGAAGGAGTGGTCGATATTCTCGGCGGCAAGCAAACAATTAGCGGCATACTTTCTTTTGGTTCGCGTCACGTTTCCCACGAATCTCCGCAGAAAGAACAACAAGAAGATGTTGCTTTACGTTGGGAAAATGTTTGGGTAGAAACGAAACTTACTCCTGACGAATTAGCCACCGCCGGAGTTCGTCCTGGAAGTCGAGTTGTGGTGGGAAAACATCGGAAAAAACCAATTCGTTTGGGAGATTATATCGGTAGCTATACTTTGGATAATAAAGCTTCCGTGGCAATTTTATTAGCTCTTGCTGAAGCAATTAAACAACCAGCAGTTGATGTTTATTTAGTTGCTTCTGCGAAAGAAGAAGTTGGTGCAATTGGGGCTTTATATTTTACCCAAAATCAACCTTTAGATGCGTTAATTGCTTTAGAAATTTGCCCTTTATCTTCCGAGTATCCAATTCAACCAGGAAGCGAACCAGTGTTATTATCACAAGATAGCTATGGCATTTACGACGAAGGTTTGAATCGAGAATTACAACAAGCAGCAGAAAAAGCCGAGACGGGACTACAATTTGCGGCAATTAGCGGTTTTGGGAGCGATGCTTCCATTGCGATGAAATTCGGTCATGTCGCTCGCGCTGCTTGCTTAAGCTTTCCCACCGAAAACACTCACGGTTACGAAATTGCCCATCTCGGCGCGATCGCTAACTGTATCAGGATTCTGCAAACTTATTGCCAAATGCTGAGGAACTAATAACAAAAATCAATATTGCTACCTCCTGCTCTTTGACCAGAAATCCAACCTCTGCTGGGAGCAGAAATTTGATACCAAGTGCGTCCCTCACCACCTTGTTCAGTAACGCCTGTAATGGTCATTGTTTGACCTGCTTTCACCGAACCTTGGGCGGGAATTGCTCCTTCTAAAGGTTGAGGGCGAACTGCTAAATTAACTAAAGCTACGCGACAGGAATTAACTTGTCTCGGGACGCGATTAGTCTCTCTGGTAGCAATCGGTCTAGTTGTAGTCGTTGCTCTGGGAGTAGGAAAGCTTTGTGCTTGGTTATTATCGCACAAAGTCAGATGTCGGGCGATCGCATAACCTCCCACGGGCGAACTTACTAAAATCCAGCCGTTTGCGCCATTATCTTTGAGAACCACTGTCTCATTCTCTTGCAAAGTGTAGACCACACCACTACTCAACGAGGGAGATAAATAAATATCCGTCACTCTCGTCGCTTGACGACATTGTCCGGCGATTTCTCCTGTTTGGGCGAGTTGCAACTCGTTAGAGACTTTTTCTTCTGTCGTTGAAGCTACTGATATGTCAGCTACCGTGGCTGTTCCACCCACTAAACCACAAATTAACACTGCGAATAAGCGATTCATCTATACTACCCTTGAATCTAAAATACTTTTCCCTAAAGCATATACAGCGCTACTTAATTAATGTCAATCTTTCTTTTGAGCGAGGGAATTATTTCCCCACCTGGGGATAACAATCTCAACATTCGTTCACTTTGAGACAAGCAATTTTCTAGAATAAATCCAGTAACCTACGATTTTATCGCTAAATATGTCTAAATCTGTTGCCGATATAATGACTCCCAATCCTGTTACAGTGCAGCCGCAAACACCTCTGAAGGAAGCAATTAAACTGATTGCCGAAAAACGGATTAGCGGCTTGCCTGTGGTTAATGAAGCTGGTAAATTAGTCGGCGTAATCTCGGAAACTGACTTGATGTGGCAGGAAAAAGGTGTAGATACGCCACCCTATATCATGTTTCTTGATAGTGTAATTTATTTGCAAAATCCTGCCCGTTATGACAAAGATATTCACAAGGCTTTGGGGCAAACTGTTGAGGAAGTGATGAGCGATAAGCCCATTACCATTAAACCAGATAAATCGCTACGAGAAGCTGCTCAATTACTCCATGAGAAAGAAATTCGCCGCTTACCAGTAGTAGATAACGAAGGTAAAGTGGTAGGAATTATCACCCGTGGGGATATTGTCCGAGCGATGGCTAGTGAATGACAATAATAACGGATCGATTGTTTGTCGTTAGTTATTAGTTACTAACGACGATCGACCATAGCCATGAATAAATTACCTGTAATGAATCTTACTCCTGAATCAGTTCAACAATTGCTTAATTCCGATGATTTTGGCGATCGCTTAACTGGAGTTAATCAATTACGTCAACTCGATCGCGCGATCGCTTTTGAGATGATCCAGCCTTTAATCCTTGACAAAAACGCTCGCGTGCGCTACTCAGCCGCGAGTCAAATGGATACATTAGGACAAGAAAATTTAGAGAAATCTTGGCAAATTTTACGCGATCGCCTCTTGAATGATTCGGAACCTGATGTTCAAGCAGCAGCCGCAGATGCGATCGGCGCGCTCAAGCTGACTGAGGCTTTCAACGACTTAAAGCAAGTTTACTATCAATCTTCAGAATGGCTGGTGAAATTCAGTATTATTGCTGCTTTAGGTGAAATGGGCGATCCCCGTGGCTTTGATTTGCTGAAAGAAGCTTTAGAGTCAGACAATAATTTGATTCAAACTTCTGCGATCGGTTCTTTAGGAGAATTAGGCGATCCCCGTGCTATTCCTCTGTTGATTCCTTTTGCTACTGACTCAGATTGGCAAATACGCTATCGTGTAGTCCAAGCCCTCGGTCGTTTAGGCGGTGAAGAAGCGAAATTAGCCCTAGAAAAACTGGCTAAGGACGAAGTTGAACAAGTCGCTGAAGAAGCGAAAAGAATACTCGCAACTTAAGCATAATTCAGTTCGTAGTGAGGACTTTAGTCCTCTCTTCAACTAGCCAAATAACGCCGTAGAAAACCCTTCGTACTCAGGAGTTTAGTCCCCTCTTCAACTAGCCAAATAACGCCGTAGAAAACCGTTCGTAGTGAGGAGTTTAGTCCTCTCTTCAACTAGCCAAATAACGCCGTAGAAAACTTTCTAATGATTCCATCTGAATTTTATAAATCGATTCCAGATTAGCAATTTCTGCTGGCGTGCAAAAAAATTCATTTGCTAATAATGTCCGAAATGTACCTAATTGTTTTTGCGCTTTCGGATTCAAAAATCCTAACCCCGTACGCACACCATCAACTACCAACAGTGGTGGATTGATAATAATTGGTTCTTTGTTGAAGATGCGCGAGAAAATTTGCGGAATGTCTTCCCGTTTGAGAATATCGGGTCCCCCGACTGGGAAAATTTTGTTTTTGGCTTTTTCAATTGTTACTGAATCAACAGTAATTTTTGCTAAATCGTCTGTACTGACGATAGAAGAGCGATTGCGGCGATCGCCAACTAACAAATAAATGCCTGTGTCGCGGAATCTTTCCGCCGCCGAGAGCAAATTATCCGCTAATCCAGAAGGTCGCAGAATTGTATAATTTAAACCACTCTTGCTCAAATATTTTTCTACTTCTCGTTTCGCTTTAAAAGTGGGAGCATCTTCGTAACCTCGATCTGCTCCTAATACAGAAATAAAGACAAAATGCTTAACTTTATTGGCGATCGCGCGATCGATTAACTCAATATTAGCTCTGTAGTCCAGTGCTTGAGCATCTCCATCGGAACCGTGGGCGCTGATGATATACTCAACTCCTTGGGTAGCTTTCTCGATGTCTTTATCTTCGCGCAGATCGCCGATAAAGGTTTGCGCGCCGCGCTCTTCTAATTCCTCGTAACGAGAGCTAAGACGCACAAAAGCTCGTACGGGCAATTCTCGCTCCCGTAACAATCGCACTACTCGTCGTCCAATTGAGCCAGTTGCACCAGTAACTAAATACATAGAACATTTCCTCTTTCTCGGAGCGATCGCTGTTTCTTACCTAATCTGGAGCGAGAAAGCTCGCCCAATAATCGCGTAATTTAGCGGCGAGATGAATCGAGCTTATTTTTCAGCTATTTGGGTCTATTCTGTCCTAGAATAACAAAGAATTTCCCGGAAAGCAATGCTAGTATTTGAAACCTTCCTTGAAGGAGCAAAGGAGCAAGATGAAAAGCTAGATGAAGCAATTCGTCCGACAAGAATTGTTTGCCATTCTTGCCATAAATGTTGGCTGAATAAGTGTAGAATTAGGAAAAAAGAGTTAAGTTCTTATTGTTCTGTTTTAGGTTATGAATCTAAAACCACTGGCTGGAAATTATCCAGTTTTCCCGATCGAGAAACACTTAGTTAACAGGGAAGGTGGTTTCAGCCGAAACCGAGAAAACTGGTTTTTCGTGATTAAAAGCTGGAAACGCGATAAGCTATCAGCTAGTACCAGAGGGCGAGTAGATTAGAAATGACGAGCGCTTATGTCCTGATTGCAGCAGTTTTATTATTGGGAGGCTTACTGGCTGCATTGGGCGATCGCTTGGGGACGAAAGTCGGTAAAGCACGGCTGCGGTTATTTAATCTCCGCCCCAAGCAAACGGCAATTCTGGTGACAATAGTTACTGGAGTATCGATCGCTGCTTCGACTCTAGGGATTTTATTCGCGACAAGTGAGTCTTTACGCAAGGGTGTTTTTCAACTCGACGATATTCTCAAAAAACGTCGTCGCGTGCAACGAGAGTTGGATGAAGTAGAGGCGGAATTAGTAACTGTAAAAGAGCAAAAAGAGCGCGTAGAAGATGAATTAGCCGAAGCAAGAAAGGAGCAAGCTGAAGCTCAACAACGTCTTGATGAAATTAATCTCAAATTTCAGGAAGCTCAAGCTCAATTACAAGAGTTTTCTGCACAAGCTGATGAGTTACGTCAAGAAATTAATTCGCTGTTAACTTCTAAGCAAGAATTAATTGCTCAAAGAAACGAGTTACAACAACAAATTGCTCAGTTGCAAGCGCAGGTGGAAGAACGCGATCGCGAATTGGCTCAGGGACGTGAGATAATTACTGAACAACAACAGCGCATCGAAACTCAACAGCAACAAGTTGCAGCCCAACAGGAGAAACTTGTCGAACAAGAAAGTCGCTTAGCACAAATACAAAGACAACGCAATATTCTGATCGCAGAAATTAATAAACGTGATAATCAAATTGATACCCTCGATCGCGCGATCGCACAACAAAATCAAGCTTTGTCACAACGAGAAACTCGTCTCAAAGAATTAGAAATTGAACTGGAAAAACAGCAAAGTCAGTTACAGAAAGAAATCGATCGACGAGATGAAGCGATCGCGGTACTTGATTTGGCGATCGCGAATCGAGATCGAATTTTGCAAGCGCGTTCCTCCCGCTTAGTTGAGTTAGAAAAACAATTAGCATTGCTACAACAAGAACTAATTGGCTTAGAGGAATATTATGAAAATTATCAAGCACTTCGCGAAGGAAATTTAGCCCTTGTTCGCGGTCAAGTTCTTTCCTATGGTGTCATTACAAATGTTGATGCTTATACAGGAAGAACCGCCTTAGAAAAGCTTTTACGTCAAGCCAATAATACGGCAATTCGCGCCACTAATTTGCCCGAAAATGACCAACGAGTAGTAACAATTACACCTCTCCAAGTCGAACAAGCAATCGCGAAAATTGAAGACGGTCAAAATTATGTCGTGCAAATTGTTTCCGCAGGTAATTATTTAGAAGGAGAAACCCAAGTAAGAGTGTTTGCGGATGTAGTTATTAATCAAAAAATTTTCGATGCTGGTTCAGAAATTGCCACAGTTCCCATCGACCCAATTACAATGACTAAAGAGGAAGTCCAACAGCGAGTAGATTTACTTTTAGCTACCTCTAGCTTTCGCGCTCGTGGTGCAGGTATACTAGGCGATATTCAAGTTGCTGATGGTAGTGTTTCCGAACTGATTACTTTTATCGAGCAAGTGAATAAATATGAAGAACCACTTGATGAGATTAAAGCGATCGCATCGGAACCAACTTACGCTTCTGGTCCATTGAAAATGCGTTTAGTCGCTTTACAAAATGGCGAAATTGTGTTTCAAACTTAATGGGGATTGGGGATTAGGGATTGGGGATTGGGGGTTGGGAGAATTGGGAATAGGAGATCGAAATTGGAGAGAAATAGCGACCAAGATGGTCGCACTACAACTTCGCAATTACCGATATTTTGATTAAAATGCCGAATAGTTTACCCAGTCACCACCTCCCCAGTCCCCAGTCCCCAATCACCAGTCACCACCTCCCCAGTCCCCAGTCCCCAATCACCAGTCCCCAGTCCCCAATCACCAGTCCCCAGTCCCCAATACCCAATTAACCAAAAAATGCTTTTAGGTTTCGATCCAGGAAGAGATAAATGCGGAATTGCAGTGATGGGATTTGACCGTCAACTGTATTACCATGAAGTAGTAACTGCCGAGAGTGCGATCGCGACAATCTTAGCAAAATTAAGAGAATTTCCGATTGAAATCTTAGTCATGGGCGATCGCACAACGGCGAAAAGCTGGAAAAAGCAACTAGAAGCCGAAATTGATCTGGCGATCGCAATGGTAGACGAACATAATAGTACCTTAGAAGCACGCGATCGCTACTGGCAAATGTATCCTCCCGGATTACTCCAACGTCTCATCCCCCAAGGAATGCGGCTACCACCACGCCCCGTAGACGATATTGTCGCTATCCTACTCATCGAACGTTACCTGCAAAGCCAACTCTTCTAGCGCTCCTTTATCATATTTTTCATTAAAAGTCAAGAGTATTGGCGACAATGACAGTATGGGACTGTATTCTGACAGAATCAAATCTTTAAAAGTAGAAATTGAAAAGCTTTCACCTCTCCATCGAATTGCTTTTGCTGCATCTTGTTGCGAGCGGTTACTGCCAAATTGCTATATTTTTACAAGAGAGGAAGGTCAAGGAAACCCATCTCCTCTTAGAACTGCTCTAGATGAAGTTTGGCATATTTTAGAGGGTAAAGTAACTAAAAAAGAAACAATTCAGTTACTACTAACAGATTGTGAAAAAGCGATAGTTCCTAGCGATTACGTTCTAGAATCGCGGTATAGTGCCGAATCACATTTAGCAATAGTAGCGATTTCAAAGACATTAAAAGCTTGTCTTAGTAAGAATAATGTAGAAGATATCTTTAAAGTCATAGAAGTTGTAGGAGATACAATCTTTGGATTTCTCGATATTGACAAAGAAATTACCGATCCAGATTGGTTACAAAAATCCTGGGAAGAGGAAATTGAAGAGATATCAAATCATCCATTTACACTTCGAGAGATAGCAAAGCAGAATGAAGATTTGCAAAAATTAAAAGAGGCAGAAACTTTAGAACCCAAACTTCTAGAATGGCTGCGTACTACTTCTTATAATAACGACAAAAGCTTAATCGACCTATCTTAAAAAAACAGACAAACGCTTCATGAAAACTGCAAATTATCCTCTACAAAACGAGATTCCCGCACTCCCCGAAAAGCAAGTCCAGTGGTTTCGCAGCCAGCTTCAAACCTGGTCTATTGCCAACTTTCGCGACTTTCACTGGCGGCGTACTGCCGACCCCTACGCCATTTTCATCGCCGAACTGCTGCTACAAAAAACTGACGCGACTACTACCGAAAAAATCTACGAAACCTTTCTCGCTCGATATCCTTCCCCAAAAGCGATCGCCACAGCAAAAATAGAAGAAATAGCCAGACTTCTAACCCCTCTGGGTCTTCATTTTCGAGCCGAACGACTCCATCGCGCTTGTCAAATGATTCTCGAAAAGCACGACGGAAAAATCCCGGCTACCGAAGCCGAACTGTTAGAACTTCCCGGAGTAGGCAAATATACAGCCCGTTCCATCTGCACTAATGCCTTCAAACAACCCCTAGCAATCCTCGACACAAATGTTGCCAGAATCATCGAGCGTTTTTTCGGTATCAAAGGAAATCGGGTAAAATCTCGCTGCAAGGTACTTTGGGGAATCGCAGAAATCCTCGCCCCCAAAACAAACGTCGATTCCTGGAATCTAACTTTAATCGACTTCGGGGCAGCAACCTGCACTGCATCTCGCCCTTGCTGTCAGAATTGCCCGTTACAACAACAGTGCAACTATGCCAAAATAAGATTGGTAGAATAACGCGATCGCGCTCAACATTTTCAACGAACTTTAATCAATCTGGGAAAAACAATTTCCGAGACTATCTAAAAATAACTGGAGGCGGAGCCTCTGGATAGCATTCCCCGGCGGAGCCAGGGAACGAGGAATTAGATCATAAATTAGCTCTGAGAGTAAACTCATAATCGCCTCCTGGCTCTAATTGGTAGTCGCACCGCTCCAAAAAACGAGACAAAGGTTCGAGAATCAAAGCACGTCCTAACGAAGGCTGAATCAACAACTGTCCTTGACGGAAACGCCATTGAAATTGCCATTCGTAGGTAGCGGCTCTTACTTCGCCTTCGATTTTCCCGTGATTCCAAGAATGTTGGGTAATGCGAACGTAAGCAGTTGTTTCGGGAAGATATTTAGAACTCACTATCGCCCTGATTTCGATCTGTTCTGTTGGATCACGATAACAAAAATAAGCGTTGTTTGTGTGGTTAACAGCATCATTCACTACCAGAAAATTCCTGTCGCTTCAGTTCCAGGACTACAATTTAATCAAGTTGTGAATTATCTCAATCCCTATCGTGACAACAACATCAACTGCGAACCCAAGTCAAAATGCGTACCCTAAAGTCGGCGCAGCCATCGCATTGCAAGGCGTTTCCTGGCAAACTTATCAAATGTTACTCTCTGATGTTGGTGAAAATCGCGCTTGGAGAATTACCTATGACCAAGGTGTGTTAGAACTGAGAATGCCACTTCCTCAACATGAAGAACCGAAACGACTAATAGAAAGTTTTATTGAAGCTATTGTTGATGAGCTAGAAATAGAACTGAGAAGCTTGGGTGCGTTAACTTTAGAACGAGACGATCTTGCTCGTGCAATTGAGCCAGATTCTTGTTTTTATATTCAAAATGAAGCGCAAGTTAGAGGTAAGCAATCAATTAATTTACTCACCGATCCGCCGCCAGATTTAGCGATAGAATCAGATTATACTAACTCTTCGATTAACAAATTATCTGTTTATGCTGCTTTGGGTGTTCCGGAAGTCTGGCGTTACAACGAAAGTAATTTAGAAGTTTATATTTTAAGTGAAGGTAAGTACGAACTTGCTCAAGAAAGTCTGGCTTTTCCTTTTTTACCAATTGCCGAAATACCTGCTTTAATTGAGCAAAGTCAAAACCTCGGACAAAGAGCGACGGTGCGTTTATTCCGAGCCAGAATTCGCGAAATTATCGCTAGTCAATAATGGTTATTAATTAATTTTTTTACTACAAAGAAAATTAAATTTATTTCTCAATTAAATTGTCTTACTATGGTGACAATAACATCAACTCCGAACCAAAATCAAAACGCCATTCAGTTAAAAGGCGTTTCCTGGCACACTTATAAAATGTTACTCTCTGATGTGGGAGAAAATCGCGCTTGGAGAATTACCTATGACCAAGGTGTATTAGAACTGAGAATGCCAAGTTTACCTCATGAAGTACCCAAAGGACTCCTAGAAAGCTTTATCGAAGCGACAGTAGATGAGTTAGAAATTGAAATTCTTAAAGCTGGTGCGTTAACTTTAGAACGAGACGATCTTGCTCGTGCAATTGAACCAGATTCTTGTTTTTATATTCAAAATGAAGCGCAAGTTAGAGGTAAGCAATCAATTAATTTACTCACCGATCCGCCGCCAGATTTAGCGATAGAATCAGATTATACTAACTCTTCGATTAACAAATTATCTGTTTATGCTGCTTTGGGTGTTCCGGAAGTTTGGCGCTACAACGAAAGTAATTTAGAAGTTTATATTTTAAGTGAAGGTAAGTACGAACTTGCTCAAGAAAGTCTGGCTTTTCCTTTTTTACCAATTGCCGAAATACCTGCTTTAATTGAGCAAAGTCAAAACCTCGGACAAAGAGCGACGGTGCGTTTATTCCGAGCTAGAATTCGCGAAATTCTCGCTAATTAATCATGAATTTGGAGTAATTATCAATGAGTGGCGACCTCTCACGAGAACAAAATCGTGCTATGCTCAAATGGTTTAACAAAAACTACCGTAATTTAAGAGAGTTATATCGAAATCAATATATTGCTTACAATGAAAATGGCTTAATTGCTCATAGTGAAGATTTAAGCTCAGTTTTAGAAATTGCTAAAGCTTCAGGAGAACATTTTGCTATTTATTTTCTTCCTAAATCTACTGCTTCTGTACATATTTTACCAATCAAATTTCGTACAGTTGTTCGCCAGGATTGGATTCCTAATTATCAGGTTAAACTGAAACATAACGAATTTGAAGTTACAGCATCAATGTTAGTAGATTCTGGTGCAGAACTCAGTTTGATTTCTTATAAACTTGGTCAAGAGTTAGGTTATGCTTTAGCTGATGCCGAATCTACTTTATTTGCCGAAACTATTGGGGGAACTGTAGAATATGTGTTACGGAATGTGGAAATGAATATTGATGGATATGATTTTATTGCTCCTGTAGCCTGGTTACAACAAAATTTGGCAGTAGAACAATTACTATTAGGACGGGAAGTTGTCTTCGATCGATTTAATATTGAGTTTAGACAAGCTGATGAAGAAATTATTTTTACTTGGCGTAATAATTCTTAGATAACCTAATAATTTGCTACAAATGAACAAACTTTTGCTTAGAATCGAAAATAAAGGTAGACATCTAGCATCGGAGGTATATCTTTGTCTGATTCTGTAGATTATGAAGGTTGGAACGTCGAAGAGTTCGATCGCGCAATTCTCAGTTTTGAGGAGATCCAAGGTGAGCTAAACTATAAGCAAGCGCAAGATTCGCTGCGGGGTTTGGTTCAGCGTCTTGACCTCTCTTCGAGGGAAAAAGCGGGTTTGGAGATCGAAATTGAGGATCTCGCAGCGATGCTGGATAAGTTGGATAATTCGGTGGTAACGATCGCTGCTTTTGGTATGGTGGGACGGGGTAAGTCTTCGGTTCTGAATGCGCTTTTGGGTCAGGATGTGTTTGAAACGGGTGCTTTACATGGCGTGACTCGCACCATAGATAGCGCTAAATGGCACTTAGCGACGGAAAATGTCGGATCGGGCGATAAGGAGGTTCTGCGCGTTGCTTTGCCTGGAGTGGGCAATTCCCAGATTCAACTGGTGGATACTCCGGGTATTGATGAGGTGGATGGCGAAACTCGCGAAATTTTGGCGCGGCGAATTGCGAAACAAGCAGATTTAATTTTATTTATTATTGCTGGTGACTTGACAAAAGTAGAACATGATGCTTTGTCTCAGTTGCGGGAAGTCGGGAAACCGATGTTACTGATATTTAACAAAATCGACCAATATCCGGAAGCCGATCGCGAGTTAATTTATCGTAAAATTCGCGACGAACGGGTGCGCGAGTTGTTACATCCAGAGGATATTGTCATGGTAGCTGCTTCGCCGTTGGTTTTGCAAGCCCAGAAAAAGGCTGATGGTAGCATTATTCGTCAGCGTCGTCGCGGAAAAGCCCAGGTTGAGGATTTAAAGCTGAAGATTTTGGAGATTTTGCACCGAGAAGGTAAATCTTTGGTGGCTTTGAATACAATGCTTTATGCTGACGAAGTTAATGAAGAGGTGGTAAAAAGGAAGATGAGCATTCGCGATCGCGCAGCGAATGAGTTGATTAATAAAGCGGTGATGACGAAAGCTGTAGTTATTGCGTTGAATCCGGTGACAGCTTTTGACTTGTTTACTGGGGCGATCGTCGATTTGGTAATGATTCTCGGCTTATCCAAATTATATGGCATTCCCATGACCCAACCGGGCGCGATCGCACTTTTGCAAAAAATCGCTTTCAGTATGGGTGGGATTAGTGTCAGCGAACTCTTAGCCAACCTCGGTTTAAGTTCCCTCAAAGGTATTTTAGGCATTTCCGTCCCTGCTACGGTAGGAGTTTCCCTCGCACCCTACATTTCCGTTGCGATTACTCAAGCAGGAGTTGCGGGAGTATCAGCTTACGCGATCGGACAAATAACGAAAACTTATCTCGCCCAAGGCGCATCTTGGGGACCCGACGGACCCAAAGCCGTCGTCAAACGTATCCTTGACTCCCTCGATGAAACCTCAATTCTCAATCGAATTAAACACGAATTAAACGCTAAATTGATCAATTCTTAAATTAATTGTCTAATTGCCAAATCTCTTATTAAATAATGAGCCTATTAATTAAAAAATCCCCGGATATGTGCCTCCGTCAAGCAGCAAATTTTGACCTGTAACATATCCCATCTGGCTACTACACAAAAATGCACAAGCATCTCCAAGTTCTCTCGGAGTCCCAAATCTGCCAGCCGGAATTTGAGCAAAACGTTGGCAGATTTCTTGTTCTGTAGTTACACCTTTTTCCTGAGCAGAAAATTTCATAAACCTCTGGAAACTAGCTGTATTAAAAGAACCAGGTAAAAGATTATTAATCGTCACATTATAACGAATACTTTTGCGAGCAAGATTAGCCACAAAAGCAGTTAAACCTGCTCTCGCTGCACTAGACAAACCCAATCCCTCAAGAGTCATTTTCGTAGCCCTTGAAGTAATATTAACAATCCGACCAAACTTTCGTTCAATCATCCCATCAATAGTTCCTTTAATCATTTCAATTGGACCAATCATATTAATCAGCGCCGCATTAATCCAGTCTTCTTGGTTCCAATCTCGAAAATTCCCCATCGGAGGACAGCTAGTATTGTTAATTAAAATATCTGGAGTAGGACAAGCCGCAAGGAGAGCTTTTTGTCCTTCAGTTGTTGAAACATCCCCAATTACAGGAATTACTAAACTACCTGTTTCTTCCCGAATTTCGGCTGCTGTTTCGTGTAAACTCTTTTGATTACGACCATTAATTATTACTGAAACTCCTTCTCGCGCTAAAGACATTGCACAGGCTTTTCCCAGCCCTCTACTCGATGCACAAACAATTGCTTTCTTACCTTTTAGACCTAAATCCATAACTGACTGAAATCTTTTTAGCTGATTTGAGTGATACCTTAACTATATCAGAGTAGCTTTAAGATTTATTTAACACTTTACTTAAAGTTATGTTTCCAGCAAACTACTTAAAATAGTTGGTTTACATTCCGTTTTCTTGATACTCAACAAGAATCATAATTGCCAAGATTATTTCTGCCATTTTTTCTTCCGAAGCTTTTCTTAATTTACGGATAAATCTTTGACTATCTATTCCTCGTAATTGCAACGTATCGACAGCCGATACTTTCTTTAAACCATTATTAGCATTTGCTTCTATTCTAACGTGCCAGAAATTTCTACCAAAGTAATCTTTCCAGTCTGTAATCGGGGCAATAAGCTTGATCGGCAGTTGACCTGCCGCATCCGAACTTACTATAATTGCAGGGCGTGTTTTTTTAATTTCACTTCCGACAGTAGGATCAAAGTTAACTAGCCAGATTTCACTACGTTTAGGAATAGGAAAACGATTAGTAGTCAATAATGTCACCCAGTAAAAATTCTTTCCATTCTACGTTTTGTTGGTAATGAGTTACCATGTCTGTTGCTTGTTGTGCAAGAATGCGCCGACGTTCTTCCAGAGGAAGTTTGAGGAAATCTTTACGTTGTTCTAGTGAGAGAGAATGTTGATTTGCTTGTCCCAAGTTTTTAACAGAATATTCAATAGTTTGGGGATTAGTAATTCGTTGGGAAGCATTGAGAATTTCTAACTTAACAAGATTACCATCTTTATCGTAATCAAAAATTAGATCGTCTTTTTCTTTTTCACTTCTGAGTGTAAGTAGATCGTTAAACTGAATGCTTAAAACATCTACTTGAGGATCGTAGATTATTTTCATATCTGAGTTTTTGCTAATGATCGGGTTATCTTTAGCTTATCGTAAAAATGGAAAAATCTCCTAACTCCAGGACAAATCCCAACTAATCTTAACAAGATTAATTTGCTTCTTCTAAATCTTCTTCGGAAGTTTCTTCCGGAATTTCTGATTCTTGTTTCCACTCAGATAACTCTCTTTCTACACCGTATTGAAAATCAATCGGGACTAACAAGACTTCTAACTCTTCTTCGGGATTACTTTGCGGATCGGTTTGCGCGTAGAGAAACTTATTATCGAAGTTAGGATTACCTAAAATTATTTGGTGACTTTCGTTATTTTTTAGTTGAATATTCACCGTGGCAAAAGGTCGATCTAGTCCGTAATCTTGGAGTTGATTAGTAGGAACAGAAAAAACTTTTTCGCTTTTCCCTCCAGCGATTAAATCTAATAAAAAAGATACCGCCGCATCAGAAGCAGTAACGTTTTCTGGTTGCTTCATTTGCCAAGGATTTAATTCATCTTCAGTGCGTTCAAATTCAAGCATTTCGCTATTTTTTTCAATAGTAAAACTTTGAATTTGTTCTTTATCGAAAGCAAAAATTCTCTTTTGTTCTTCCTGAATTTCTGCTCGCTTTTCCGCTCCTTTGATTTCATAAAAATAGACAAAACCACCTAAACTTAGGGCGAAAATTAATAAAATCCAAGTAGTTTTTTGTAATTTCATAAGCTCATTTCAGCAAATTAAATGATTTGCAAATTACATTTTTGTACTGCAAGCGTCTCGCTTACTAAGATTTTTTATTGTTAGCTAATTTTTTAATTACCTTCGCTACCTAACTTTCTCAATTAGCTTAACTCCCTAATTGTCTTAACTGCTAACTAATAATTGGTAAATGCGGCTGCTAACTGGTAACTATTCCCTGTTAACTCTTAACTGTTATCGTCGTCTCCACCACATAATTCCCGCAGTAATTAAACCGAGTAAAGGAACAACTACCAAAGCACTCCAAAAGATAATTTCTGCTTTTTCTGGAGTCAAATTAATGCGCCTATTTTCGGGTTGTTTAGGACGAATAGAAAGAGATTTTTCGTCTTGTTTGCTTAACCAATCAACTGAATTAAGAAACAAATCTTGATTGAGTTGTTCGTCCAACCAACCATCAGTAGCAAAAGTCGAATTACCGATCGCAACTAATCTTGCTTCGGGATTATTTTCAGCTTCGTTAGCTGTTTCCTCAGTTTCTAAATCTTCGGCTTCAGTTTCAGTTATTTCTTCATCAGTAGCAGGTGGTGTTTCAGCTTCAGTTTCTGGAGGTGGTGTTGTTTGAGTGGGAGTTGAAGAAACTGGACGAGAAAAAGCAAAACCGAGGTTTAAAGGTCCCGGAACATCACTAGCGGGATTGAACTCTAATTCTTCTGATTCTACATCGCTTTCTGCCCAACTTTGCTCGCTAGTAACAATCAAAGGAGTAGCGGTAATTCCTACTACTTGATTAGTATCGATTCGTCTCGCGAGAGGATAGATAGAGATTCCGTTAGCAAAATCTGCGACAATTGGATGATTACCGTAATCTCTAACTAGAGGTGTAACTGGACCAAAACCGAGAACGCTACCAGTACCAGAAGCATCAATAACTATGCGATTATCGAGGACAATTCCCCATTCTTGGAGTAAGGAATCTAAACCAGGATTAGTATTAGGATCGATGAGTAAAAATGCGCTACCACCATTGTCGAGATAAGTTTGGATTGCGCTAACTTCACCGGGAATTAAAGGACGTTTAGCCCCAGCGATCGCTACTACTCCCGCGTCTTCGGGTACTGCTGCAAGGGAAGCGAGGTTTAGGGGTTCGACTTCGTAGCCGCTTTTTTCTAAGCTAGCTACAGCTTGAGAAAATCCCCCTTGTTCGGCTTCTAAAAGGGGTTCTCCATGTCCTTGAATAAAATAGATTTTGGGGAGAACATCACGCTGTACTTTGGCGATCGCGTTGGTTAATTCAATCTCTGAGATCGGTTCTCCGGGACTTAAACTTTGGACTAGCTGTTTTTTATCTCCATATTCGAGATAAATTTCCCCAATTAAATTAACATCAAATCTTTGGGCTATTCCTACTTCTATTTGCGGATCGACAAATTCATATTCAAAGTTTTCCCCATAGCGACTATATCTGGCTAATAGTTCTTGATCTGCTGGATTTGGAGTTGGTACAAACGCCCATACTTTCAACGGCTGTTCTAAATTTTTGACAATTTCTTGTGACTGTGGGGAGAGAGTAAAAAGTTGATTTTCCGTTAAATCTATTCGTCCCGTATAGCGAACGGCGAGAAAATTTATCAGTCCTAAAATTACTACCAATGCTACACTAGCAACGATAGCATTTGTACCTGCTTGGGTCGAACGACGAGCAAAAAAATTCTTTGCACCGCCAAAAGTAATTAACCCAAAAATAATAATTCCTAGCCCAATTACTAGGAAAATTATTGGTAGTACCGTCCATTCCCCGGTAACTAAGCCTGCTATCAGCCCAGCTACTAATAAACATGGACCTAGCCAAATTAAATATCGCCAATACTTACTTTTTTTGCTCATTGCTCATCCAAGTATTCTTGAGATATTGAATTAAGAATTATTTGCGGTTTTTTATTTCACCAACAATCATTTTGAATTTTACCTGTAAGTTATCCGCGTTGTTTTCAGAAAAATTTTAGCTTCTTGCTTGAGCGAAAACCTGGTTATTAATCTGTTTAATTCTTAATTATCATTAACGCTGGAAACGTAATGCTTCGATAGAGATTGCTGTCAAACAAACTCCTAAAATGATATAACTTGCCAACATTACTATACTACTGGTATCGATAATTCCTTGTACCAAATTATTGTAATGTTGCAGCAAAGAAATGTGATTTAAAACTGCTCCTACTCCGCCACTAACTACATTAGCTACCAGTTCAATCAACCACAAAAACAGACAAAGAGCAAAAGTCATAATTGCTGATAAAATTGTGCTATCTGTTAGGGAAGAAATAAACATTCCTAAAGATAAAATTGCGGCTGCGAGTAAGATTAATCCGAAATGTGCTACTAGGGGAACTGCTAATTTTATGGGTGGATCTGCTGCACTAAAGGCGATCGCTTGATAAAAGATTAAAGGTAGGAGCATAAATGTGAAAAAAGTTACTACCCCCAGGAGTTTTCCTACTGCTACTGACCAATTTGTAAGCGGCGATGTTGCTAATAATTCTAAGGTTCCTCGCTTGCGTTCTTCTGCATAAAGTCCCATTGACAGAATTGGGAGCAAAAATAACACTAAGGAACCTAAAACACCGAGGAAAAAGCGGAGAAATTCGTAAGCAACATCAATTGGCGGTCCGGGAATTCCTAGTTGATCTCTTTGGGCTACTGATTGGATAATTCCTTCTGGTCCGAGTAATGAAGGAACGAAAAAGAAGCCTGCTATTAGCCAGAAGATAACTGCGACAATATAGGCTAAAGGTGAGGCAAAGTAGCCTTGTAATTCTTTACGGAAAATGGCGATAATATTCGCAATAATTACACGCATAAATGCTTGGAATTTTAACTATCATTGAGTTGATTATTTGTCAAGAGAAACCCAAAATTTTTCGCAAAAATAAATTAAGTAATCAATTGGCGATCGCGCGCGTTTTAGCTTTCTTTGTCTGACTCATCTTCAGGAGGAACTTCTCTTGGAGATTCTGGTATTGCTGGGGTAGGAGTGTCAGCGACAGATTCTTGAGTTGTTAATTCTAAAAAGACATCTTCTAGAGTAGGACGAGTACGAATCATTTCGCAAAGTCCCAAACCAGAATTAACGATCGCCGCCGCGATTTCTCGACCTGGTTCAGTACCAACTTCAGAGATAATACTAATCAGCGAGCGAGATTCGGAAGTTTCCGTAAGAGGAGAAACATCCAAGTGAGAAACACCAGGAATATTCCTCAGCGTTGATTGTACTTCAGTTGTGTCCCCAATAACCTCAACTTGATAGCCAGAATTTCCCGTGAGTTGCGCGAGTAAATTTTCCGGAGTATTCGTCGCTACCACCTTACCCTTATTAATAATCGTCACGCGATCGCAAGTCATGCTCACTTCGGGCAAAATATGAGTAGAGAGGATAATCGTATGTTCTCCAGCCAGACTTTTAATTAAATTGCGTACCTCAATAATTTGCCGAGGATCGAGTCCCACCGTAGGCTCATCCAAAATAATAGCAGGTGGGTCGTGAACGATCGCCTGAGCAATACCCACTCTTTGACGATAACCCTTCGACAGTTTGCGAATCAGAACTGGCGACTTCTCCTCCAGATTACAACGCGCGATCGCCGATTTTACCCTTTCCGCGCGAGATCCCGGCGCTACCCCCTTAATTCGCGCGACAAAGTCCAAAAACCCCTCCACCGTCATATCTAAGTACAAAGGCGGGATTTCTGGTAAATAACCAATCCTGCGTCGCACCTCAAGCGAACTTTCGTGAACATCATACCCAGCAACCCGCGCAGTCCCCGTAGTCGCAGGTAAATATCCCGTCAAAATTCGCATTGTCGTCGTTTTTCCCGCCCCATTCGGTCCGAGGAAACCCAAAATTTCTCCTTTCTCCACCGAAAAGGTAACATCTTGAATGGCAGGCGTTGAGCCGTATATTTTACTTAAGTGTTCAACTTCAATCATAGATAGTTGTTAGTTAGCACGTAGGGCGCATTTACCAGTGAACAGTTATCAGTGAACAGTTACCAGTTATCAGTTATCAGTGAACAGTTTATCCCCTAATTCCTCCTTGTCTCCCTTGTCTTCCCCCTCCTCCTTGTCTCCCAATCCCCAATCACCAATCCCCAATCACCAATTCCCAATCACAAAGGACAAAGATCAAATTATGGTTCAATCGACCTTATACGTCAACCCAAAAACAGGCAAAGATAATGCTACAGGTAGTATTAGCGATCCCTTAAAAACGATCGCGCGTGCGTGCGATCGCGCTCAAAATCAAGATACCATTCGCTTAGCAGCCGGAAACTACGACACAGCTAACGGTGAAAAATTTCCGCTTGTCATCCCAGAGGGAGTAACAGTTATCGGAGACGAAGCCAGCAAAGGCAAAAATATTCTCATTATTGGTAGCGGCGAATACGATAGTCTTACTTTCAAAATCCAAAATGTTACCCTCCTCCTCGAAAATAATGCCCAACTCAAAGGTGTAACCGTTACTAACCCAGTAGCAAAAGGTACTGGAATTTGGATTGAATCTACTGCACCAACAATTACTAACTGTACCTTAATTAACTGTCGTCGCGAAGGAATGTTTGTCACGGGTAACGCCAAACCCATTATTTCTGAATGTCTTTTTGCTCAAAATGCTTCTAGTGGCTTATTTTTAGTCCGCAATGCTAAAGGAGAAGTGCGGCGCAATGTCTGTCAAAATACAGGTTATGGTATTGCTGTCAGCGACCAAGCAGCCCCCTTGCTTTCCGACAATCAACTAATGAATAATAAAGCTGGAATTTATCTTTCGCGCCAAGCTAGTCCCGTCCTGCGCCGTAATTTAATCGCCAATAATAGTAACGGTGGCTTAGTAATTACAGGCGAATCTCGTCCCGAATTGGGTAACGCTCAAGATCCCGCAGGTAACATTCTCCGAGATAATAATAATCTCGATCTACGCAACGAAACGACTTTGAGAGTTATTTCCGTCGGTAATCAACTCAACCCTGCCAAAGTTAGCGGAAAAATTGAATTTCCGGCGGCAATTGTCGAAAGTCGTACAGTTGGACCAAGTTTATTTAACGATACTTCCGGTCATTGGGCAGAACCATTTATTAATCAATTAGTCGATCGCAATTTCGTCTCTGGTTTTCCTGATGGTAGTTTTCGCCCCGAAGCTAACTTAACTAGGGCAGAATATGCCGTTTTAATCGCCAATGCCTTTAATTTACCCCGACAAGTAGGCGCAGACTTTGGTACATTCAAAGACGTTCCGGAAAACTTTTGGGCAGCCAGAGGCATCCAAAAAGCAGCAGAAATGGGCTTTATCGCCGGATTTCCCGATGGCACATTTCGCCCCCAAAGTAAACTAACCAGAGTCCAAGCGATCGTCTCCTTAGTCAACGGTTTAGGACTCAGTGGCAGCAATCCCAACCTACTCTTGTTTTATCAAGATCGCGCCCAAATTCCCAGTTATGCGACCGTAGCGATCGCCACTGCCACAGAAAAACGTCTAGTAGTAAACTATCCCCAACCAGACATCCTCGAACCTTTACGAGACATTACCAGAGGCGAAATTATCACTTTAATTTACCAAGCATTAGTAGCCACCAGTCAAGCAGACGCGATCGCCTCTCCCTACATCGTCTCCCCCACCCTCGAACTACCCTCCTTCGTCGATCTCCAACAACATTGGGCAGCAAGTTTTGTCACTTCTCTTGCTAGCATGGATTTAATCAGTGGCTTCGCTGATGGCACATTTAAACCAGATACACCCATCACTCGCGCTCAATTTGCCGCCTTAGTCGTCAAAGTCTTTAACCCCTCG
Source organism: Oscillatoria salina IIICB1 (assembly GCF_020144665.1). Classification (NCBI taxonomy): domain Bacteria; kingdom Bacillati; phylum Cyanobacteriota; class Cyanophyceae; order Oscillatoriales; family Oscillatoriaceae; genus Oscillatoria; species Oscillatoria salina. The sequence goes on from NZ_JAAHBQ010000030.1 coordinate 27,867, forward strand.
CCAATTCGCCCCGCAACCCAATTTCTCGACATTCCCGTGGATTTTTGGGCAAAAGACGCGATTCAACAAGCCTATCAAGCAGGCTTTTTCTCCGGCTTTCCCGATCGCACTTTCCACCCCGAACAACATCTGCGACGCATTCACCTCATTGTCTCCCTCGCAAGCGGTTTAGCTTTCCCCACCACCGATGAAAACCTACTCAATATTTACGAAGATCGAGCCGAAATTCCCACTTATGCTCGTTCCGCCGTCGCTGCTGCTACCCAAGCAAATATTATCGTATCTCACCCCCAACCCAACAAGCTAAAACCTTTACACTCAGCCACACGCGCTGACGCTGCTGCTTTTGTCTATCAAGCAATGGTTTATCGAGGACGAGTCAGCAACCTCGACTCGCCTTATATTGTAAAGATTGGAGAGTAATTATCCCACCCAACTACAACTTTATCTAACTTTCATGACCGATCCGCTCAACCAATCAAAAATTGCTCAAGCTGTGGCTTTACTCAGCCATTACTGTTTTGAAATGAAAGGCTACACTGCTGAAGAATTAGTTTTTCAATGGTTAGAAAATTATTCAGCCACTTGGATACGTTTAGCAATCATCGAAGCTTTATATCAAGGACGCTACAAAGCAATTTCGGTTGAGCAAATCCTCAATTTTTGGGAACGGCGAGAACAACCTACCTATCATTTCAACCACGAATTTGAACGTTTAATTTGTCGCAAAATTCCCCGCGATTTACTCGCTCCCCCAGAAGATTTGCCAGAAAATATTGCCGAAGAGGAATGGTATTTTACCGAACCCGAACCATCTGCAACTCAAACCAAGAATACTGAAATTGAAACTATTTTACAAAAAACCAATTTACCAGATTATTCCTTCCCTACTTCTGCGAACACATTAGAGTCAGAAAGACAATTTCGTTCTCGCGAACCCACTCCAGAAACTGAAAGCCAACCAGAAATTGAAGTTGATACGAACAAGCCTTCTTCCCAACCTAGTTGGACAAGGGTAGAAGTGGTACAAAGTCCCATTCATCAATTTACTCCCTCTGACGAAGCTTCGGAATTTTTGCTCAAACTAAAAGCTGTCGCGCAAGGTAATGAACGACGCAGAAATCACGATAGATAGTTAGTAGTAAATTATCTAATAATTTATAGTTAGTAGTGAGCGCTAAAGCGCTCTCCTAAAGCGAAATAAAGAAGCGTTAAAGCCCTAAGTACGAACATTCATTTTCCTCCTCTTTCGGTTGTTGTTTTTTCTTTTCTATCGCCGCAATAAAAGTTAGTAGTGAGCGCTGAAGCGCTCTCTTAATCAAAGCCAATAGTCAACAAAATTAGGCAATTTTGTCCCCAATTATAAGGCGGACAAATAGATGAATTTTCTCTAACTTTTTCCTCAGCCCTAAAGCGAAAGAAAGAAGCGCTAAAGCGCTAACTACGAACATTAATTTTCCTCCTCTTTTTCTGATTCTTTTTTCTTTTCTATCGCCGCAATAAAAGTTAGTAGTGAGTGCTGAAGCGCTCTCTTAATCAAAGCCAATAGTCAATAAATCAGGCAATTTTCTCCCCAATTATAAGGCGGACAAATAGATGAATTTTCTCTAACTTTTTCCTCAGCCCTAAAGCGAAAGAAAGAAGCGCTAAAGCGCTAACTACGAACATTAATTTTCCTCCTCTTTTTCTGATTCTTTTTTCTTTTCTATCGCCGCAATAAAAGTTAGTAGTGAGCGCTGAAGCGCTCTCTTAATCAAAGCCAATAGTCAACAAATCAGGCAATTTTCTCCCCAATTATAAGGCGGACAAATAGATGAATTTTCTCTAACTTTTTCCTCAGCCCTAGAGCGAAAGAAAGAAGCGCTAAAGCGCTAACTACGAACATTCATTTTCCTCCTCTTTTTCTGATTCTTTTTTCTTTTCTATCGCCGCAATACGTTCGCGAATTGCTGTTTCCATAATTTGGATATTTTCCGGAATTGGTTCGCCTTCAGGAGTGCAAGGTGGCGGATAAAAAGTTGCTTCTGAGTCGGGAGTGCGACGACTGTATAAAACTCGCAAAGGTTCTAAATCTTCTCGATGTGTAAGTGCATATTGGATAAGTTCTTTGTTAGTCATTTTTTCAAATTTCGGTTGCATCTAAAAACCTCCAAAGTCCATTAGGATAAACAGTAATTTGTAGTTCTTCACCTGCAAAAATAAATATCACTCTTGTTTGCTCGTCAAATCTGAATAGTTGAATGTCTCGATAACCATTAGACAACATCTGGCAAACTCTGACGCAGGCTTGTGCTTGTTCGTCGGTGGGATTAATAGCTAATTCCTCAATTATTACACAAAGCTTAAATTATCATCTTTTTGTTGAGGAGAATTAGAAAAAATCGGTCTTTATTATTCTGAGGCTCTAGACTAACCGATGAGGGTTTGCATAAGCTTTTTTATCGACGATTTTAATTATAAGAAAATGAGCGCTTTAGCGCTCACTACGAACGTTTATTATTGAGAGGTGACGCGTCTTATTTCTGAATAAAAAGCAGCTTGATTGAAGCCTGTGTTATCTTTAACTAAGCTCATCCGCATCCGCAAGTTTTCGCTGGCAAACCATTGTCTTTCTTCGGCGTAAATGTTGCTATCTTCGACAATTAAGGTTAAAGATTCGTCACTATTAATCAGATAACGACCTGTTTGGAGCGTTGGGGAATTGTTACTTCCTTGACGTAATAATTTCCCTGTTTGCGGATTTTTTTCGTCGGGAATGAGAACAATAAAAGTAGCACCTTTTTGTTTGGCTTGACCCCATTCTCCTGAATTGTCCCAACTGATTTTTGCACCTACAGATGTAGGAGTTAGTTGACAATTATTTGCTTGACAAATTTGCCCTAGTTGTGCATTACTAGGAGCGAGAATTTCAATCCCAATTTCTGATTTATTATGCTGGGTTTCGGCGGGATTTAATTCATAGTTGCTTCGCTGAGAAAGCCATTTACCTGCACTTAAGTCAAAAAATTTTTTGATGTCCATTATCTAAGTTGCTCTGCTGATGTTTACTTGAAATCAAATAGTCAGGGATGGGAATTCCTGACTATCAGCTAAAGTTCTCGTATTTGATTTTAGGCGATCGCATCGCATCCCACCCCATCCCATCCCACTCAGGTGTTTAAGTTTCTCTAGCTGCTTTGGCTAAACGCTGGAGGGAGATAGTAGCGGCTTGACTAACTTGGGTATGGCTGTCTTTTTGCAAGAATTTCAGCGCGGAAAGGCTTTTATCGGTGTTGAGGTTGCCGAGGGCTTCTGCTACTCTTTGTCTGATCAGCCAGTCGTCTGAGTCAACGAAGCGTAAGATTTCCTCAACAGTATCTTCTGCTTTAATTTCTCCTAAAGCGGCGATCGCGGCTTGTTCTAAGACGGTTTCGCCACTATTCAATGCTTGCAGCAAGACTTGTTTCGCCCTCGGATCTTTTAAATTTCCCAAGGATACGGCTGCACTAAAACGCACTAGCCATTCGGTATCTTCGTAAAATGCTCTGACTAAGGCTTCAAAGGCTCTTTCGTCTTCTAAATAACCTAAAGCACCTGCGGCATCGGCGCGAATTCCGTAATCGGGATCTGTCTCTAATAACTTCACTAGAATCGGGTAGCATTCCTCTGTGGGTTTCACTCCCAAGGCAAATACTGCCATCGATCGCACTTGCAGGTTATCGTCGTCTAAAACTTTCTTAATTAAAGGTACTGCTTCTTCGGCGGGTACATTTCGCAACCCCGCAAGGGCGACCATGCGATCGCGCGAGTTCTCGCTTTCGAGTTGACTAGATAAATGTTCTAAATTTGGTTTGTTCATTCGATTTTTTATAATTTACTCTTCACTTATTCGCTGCTGGAAACGTTCAATCACTTTCGGACTTAACTCTTCTTCTGGCTCAACCATTTCCCTTGATTTTAAAATCTCTTTAGCTTCTGCCACAGAAACATTACCTAAACTTTGCAATAAACTCTCAAAAGACGATCTTTGTTTCTCAACTTTATCTTTAGATACTTGACGTAATGAAGATGTTAGAGTAACTTGACGAGTCAGAGCATAAACAATGTACTGATTAAGAGAAATCCCCTCTTGTTGGGCAAGACTCGCTAATTCTTGATGAAGTGTTTCGGGTAATCTTAAGGTAAGACGGCTCATTATTTCCTCCTATCCTGCTAAAAGAATAACTAATTCTTGTGGAGTCATAACTTGCAAGTTCAATGTTTCCTTTGCCTTTTGAAAGTCTCGAAGATATGTAATGGGAGAAGAAGGTCGCCAAGAATAATAAATGGTTGTGAAATTAGCAAGGGCAAGAAGAGTTCCCAAAACAGGTTGAAGTTTCTCCCATCGCTCCCTTGAAAGCTTACGAGATAAGACATCTGCGTATTCGTATGCTATTGCATCGGACACCTATACCTCTAAGTAGCCGACAAGCCAAGCGTCCACAATTAACCCTGCGGCACTTCTTTGTTTGGTCAAACCCTCAAAGACAACATTAGTATCAATGACAACACGAGGTTTAGATCGGGCAAGCATGACACTATAATAGCATTATCGGCGGTGTCGCTATGCTGTGCGAACTTGCACTACGCCCATTGGAGATGTTTTCTCAACTTTGGTTTCCTGAAATAAAAGCTATTTCACTCGAAAATGACCGAAATGTTCCTCTCCTTGACGAGAGGGAACTGAATTAGTTACAGGTTTGAGGGTGAGAATTTCAAACTTAGTTGCAAATAACTCTTTAATTTCTTGAACAGTGGAACCAAAGGGAGGTCCGCCGGGACGATTATGAGTGAAAAATATGCCGATCAATTCTCCTTCAGGTTTGAGGATCGAACTGACTACTTCTAGATATTCAAGGCGTTTTTCGGGGTAAATGGCACAAAAACAGGTATGTTCGACAACGTAATTGAAATAGCTCGGAAATTCTTTAGGTAAGGCGAAAATGTCGCCCAAAAGAAACTGGGCTGGTACTTGTTGCTGTTTAGCTAAAGAAGTTGCTGCGGCGATCGCACTGGGAGCAAAATCAAAGCCGATCGCCGCAAACCCATGACGAGCGAATAAAATTGTGTCATAGCCTCGCCCACAACCCAAAACGGCTGTCTTACCTGGTTTCGGCGCGTCGGGACTAGCAAGAAAACTTGCCAGTGGTGGGGTTGCTCCCCCCAAATCCCAGCGAGTTGTACCTTCTTGATAGCGAGATTCCCAAAAATCTGAATTGTCGCGATCGTTCATATTTTCTGCTGTCGTGGAAACAGACGTTCTAAACTTACTTGCAGGTTATTATGAGGATAAATATCTGCTTTTTTACTCCAAATATATTCTAGCGTTTCTTGATAGCTCAGATGACTATTTTTCCAAAAATAATAAGCAATACTTACCGAGCCACTTCTGCCAATTCCGGCTCGACAGTTAACTAATACTTTCTTTCCTTGCTCAATTTGTGACTCGATCCAGTTTACTGCTGCTAACAATCCTTCGTCAGCAATGGGATTATGCGCTCCATCCCGAAACCCCATTTTCTGATAAAAGATTTTCCCATTAACTGGAAAAGTTAAAGTTAGTTCTTCAGCTAAATTCAGCACCGCATCAAAACCTAATTCTTCAGCTTGAGAAGCAGCAATAAAGTTACCTACATATACCCCTGGTGAAAATTCAATATAACTCGCTCCTGTCGTCCAATTCATCCCTGGTTTTGGCGCTGCTAACTTCAGACAACCATTTTCTTGAAATTGTCCCACCCATTGCCAAATATCTCGCTCTTCATCTAAACCAATGCGATAAGTAAATTCATATTCCCCGACACTTGTCGGCAGAAAAGAACCTTGAAAAATAAACGTTTTTTCCCCTACTTGAGTTTGATTTTCTAAATCAATGGCGTGCCACTTTCCTTCACTATTAAACTTAGTTAAAGTATTTGTCCAAAGCTGAACTTTTAATTTTTCTCCTGGATAATCGCTCGTTAGTTTCACGCTTGCGCCGAAACGCTCCAGCATATAAAGTTTGAGATGAGATTTTAAACCCGGATTGCATTCTTCGATGCGAGCAAAGTTAAATTCTGATTTGCTAGTCATGCTAGAAATACTCAATCAGTTCCGTTTCCATTCTAACGCACAATTAAGATTGATTTCACCGCTCGCTCGACTGGCTCTCCTGCCGCAGATATTTTCCCATAATAACTATTACCTTGGTAATAAATTGTTGCCGAACTGCCTCCATCCAAATTCATCGCTTTTTCTGCACCCAAGGATTGCATTAAATTTGCTAATTCTGGTAAAGAAACTCCCGAAGCGTGGCTAAGATTTGGTTTCTGTGCAGCCATTACTAAGAGTAAATCGCCTTTTTTAGTAATTCCGATCGCGCTGCGGGCGTTGCGTCGATCGCTTCCTAAAGCATCTCTTTTGTTAGTATAATCTACAAATGCTTCTTGCTCTAAATTTAGCTTTGGTAGTAAACTCGGACCTGCACCCAAAGCATCAATTAATTGACATTCTGGGGGGATGATTTCTTGACGTAAAGCAATTGTATAATGTCTGGTTTCACCGCATTGATAGCGTCGCCATTCGCTGCGGTTGAAAATGCGTTCTAAATAAGTAGTTAAATTAGGATTATTGATTAATCTTTCGTTGTTTTGCGGATTGGCAACAATCTCTCCATTTTTAATAATATAAGAGGTGGTTTTTTGATTATGGGGGTCAAAAAATCCGCCGTTAATCGCCGCGATCGCGTTTTCTTGATTTGCTAAATTTCTTACTGTGTCTCCTTTTGAGGAAACTACTGGCGTGACTTGATATTGACTTTCGACAGGAATTAACAGGACATAAATTAAACTATCAGGTAAATCAAGCTGGCGAAATTGCATTTCTGTTTCTACAGGGGCGAGATTTTTAGTTTGGGAAGAAGATAAACTTTTCAGGGAAAAAATGCCAGCCGATAACAAGATTAGTAAACTAATTATAGTGAAATTAATTTGCCCAAATATTTTTCTCATCTTTAGCTGCTGGCATTAATTCGTTAGTTGTAATCTGGGCTAGCAACATCTAACCCATTCCAGCACATTTTATCTTAATTTGAACTAAAAGAGAAAAAAAATAGGGGCAACCAAGCTTACCCTAACCCTCTGCTGGAAGCAGAGGGGAGAATTTTTATAGTTATTAATATCTTAAATTATTAATTACTCCCCTTTCCTACAAAGTTAGGGGGGCAACCACGGGGGGTTGCCCCTACTTTTTCGTTTGGTGCAGCAGGAAAATTTTCGCTTCTCAGCTTAGGTTAATTCAGGGCTAAACGGCTATTTACGAGCAGATTGCTGTTTTTTCTCAAAATACTGCTGATGGCTTTCATCGGCTAAATAATAGTCTTTCGCGGGCTGTATTTGCGTAACAATTTCTTGGTCAAATTTGCCGGAATTTTGCAGTTGACGTTTTGATAATCTCGCTACTTTTTCTTGCTCGTCATTGTGATAAAAAATAACCGATCTGTATTGTTCGCCTCGATCTGAACCTTGACGATTAAGCTGTGTGGGGTCGTGTATTGACCAAAATATTTCTAATAATTCTTCGTAGCTAATAATTTCTGGATTGTACTCGATTTGAGTTACTTCTGCGTGACCTGTAATTCTCGATAAAACATCTAAGTAACTGGGGTTAGGAAAATCTCCGCCCATATAACCGACAGAAGTTGAAATTACTCCTTTAACTTGACTAAATGCTGCTTCTACACCCCAAAAACAGCCTGCACCAAATGTTGCTTTTGCCATGTTTGCGCGCAATCCTGTGACGATAAAATGCAAATAACCTCAGTTGACTGCTGAGGCTTTGCTGATGAGTTAGGGAATTATTAACAATCGATTTTTAGCTAACAGCGAAGCTAACGAAAATTAAGGTGCTAACTAATAAAGCAGCAAAGACACCTTGGATAGCATAGCGACGCTGCTGTTGCTGGGAAGGATCTTTCGCGTAATAAGGTTTGGTTTCTTTGGCGAAGTTGTTGATTAGTCCTTGTTCGTCAGTGGTGCTGTACATCTAGGTTTCTCCGGTTTTGTTACGTTCTGTAAACCATTATGTAACAATATGTAAAATTTTGTCAAGTGGTAGAGGGAATTATGGTAGAGAAAATTTTGAGACAAAAGTCTCGAGGAGTTTTGTAGCTTAATCTAATGTGGTCTTTGGGCAGAGCGTTGTTGGAGTTGCAAGCGAATTTGGGTATGAAATTCACGAGTGATGGGATACAAATAAGTGAAAACCAAGCCAGCAATTAAAGCTAAAGTAGGAAGAGGACCGATCGCGAGACGAATAGCGAGTAAAGCGCTTTCTGGTTGAGTAGGAAGCGGTTGTCCAGAAACAGACTCGACGAAACCAGCCCATTCTAAAGCTACACCGACGACAAACAAGGCGATCGCCAAACCTAATTTTTGCAGCAAGACCATAAAACCATAGAAAATACCTTCGCGACGCTGACCAGTTCTTAACTCATCAAGTTCGATCACATCAGGAACCATCGACCAAGGAATTAAATAAGCCACAGAAACGCCAAAACCTGCCAGAATAGCCAAAAAGTACATTAAACCTGTTTGACCTGGTTGCAGCAAAAATAAACCCGCCTGAGCGATAATCCACAGCCCAGTTCCCAGAAAATAAACTGCTTTTTTGCCAACTTTTTCGCTCACTTGTTTCCAGACAAAAAGCATGACTAAAGCAGTTCCTTGTACAGCTAAAGCAACTATCGTCGATTGTGCTTCAGACAGCCCCATCCAAATCACCACAAAATAAATCAAAATCGAAGCTGTTAACTGGACAGCCAACCAGGAACTCAGGTAAATGCCAATCACGCATAAAAAAGCTTTGTTACTAAAAACAATCCGCAGTTGTTCTTGAAAAGATAAAGATTCTGTGGGTTCAGTTCGCTCAGTTAAAGAAGTATCATCTCTCAAATAAGCTTCGGGGCGATAAAATAACAGCGTCAAGCCAAAAACTCCAGTTAGCAAACCGAGAAGAATAGCGACAATACCATTCAAAGCTACTTCGGCGGTAATCACGCTGGTAATTCCGTAAAGATCGGCACAAGCAGCGATCGCCAACAGCACAAAACCAAGGATCTTTTTTTGTTGCTGGTTTAAAATCGCTTTTGCACCTCGTTCTTGCAAAATAGAAACGCACCAAAAAATCGGAATTATTCCCAGTATGCTCGTAATCACACCCAATACTAAATATTGCTGTTTACCATCGTTAGGAAAAGCGGCAAAAACTAAACCTGCCAAAACCAAAGATAAAATCGAAGCACCGATCGAAAAAGCAAAGCGAAAACTATTCAAACTGGTGCGTTCGTTGTAATCTTGAGTTAATTCTGGAGTTAGGGCGGTGTAAGGTAAATTAACTGCGGTATAAGCGAGATTGAAAAGAATAGCAATCAAAACATAATAACCAAACAGCCACCAATCGTTAACTGCATCGTTATTGCTAAAGCGAGGGACAACCCACTGCAAGAAAAAGAGTATACCAAAAGGAATTGCCCCAAACAGCATCCAAGGAAGACGACGACCCCAACGAGAACGAGTGCGATCGCTCATTACCCCAATTATTGGATCGTTAATTGCATCAGAAATCTTGCCAATTGTGAGAATGCTACCCGCTAAACCCGCAGGTAAACCCGCTACATTGGTAAAAAAAGGTAAGAGAAAAAATACTAAGACGTTAGCAGTAATAGCTGCACCCATATCTCCAGCACCAAAAGCTAATTTCGTAATAAAATTAAGTTTTTCTTGCTGGGGCTGCTTGTCTAAAATAACATCGTGAGAATTTGCCGGATCGTTCATAATTTAAATTGAGATTAGTTGAGGTTAGAGGAATGTCAGCTTTTCAGTTGTGAGTTTTATTGCAACTGATAAACTTTGAAACCAGAGCGATCGCCACGCGATCGTCTATCTGTAGCTAGTTGTAACATTCTTCCTTACCTAAGCTGCGAGCTTACTGTGCCAAAATTTTAATCATAACATCTTGAGCCATTCAACAGAACTTGAAAATAGCGATCGGGTGGGTTAAACGAGTAATCATTTCAATTCCGGACGAAAAGTTGAGATTTTTTGCTTTTCTCACCTCTTGAAAAGAGCAAATAAAATCAGTTATAATTCAACTAAAAAGATTAATCACAACTTAGAAAAAGGTGGCTGGAAACATGAGATTTATTAGCCCAAAAACTGACTTTGCTTTCAAAAAAATCTTTGGTTCCGATCAAAGCAAAGATATTTTAATTTCTTTTCTTAATGCGATGATTTACTCAGGCGATTCGATAATCCAAGATTTAGAAATTATCGATCCCTATAACGCTGGTGATGTCGTCGATTTAAAAGACAGTTATCTCGATGTTAAGGCAGTATTACAAGATCGAACTACTGTGATTATTGAAATGCAAGTTTGGAATGTAGAAGCTTTCCAGAAACGAGTAGTTTATAACTTATGTAAAACCTATGCTAATCAGCTTAAGTCAGGACAAGGATATTTTTATCTCAATCCAGTAATTGCTCTAACTATTACCGATTTTAAGTTGTTTTCCTCAACAGAAAAAATAATTAACCGTTTTTTCTTCCAAGAAGAAGAAGAACACTTTTCCTATCAAGAAAATGAGTTAAAAATGGTTTTTGTTGAACTTCCTAAATTCAACAAAAAACTTGAAGATTTGGAAGATGTAGTGGATAAGTGGATTTACTTTATTAAAGAGGCTCCTAGCTTGGAAGTAATTCCTCCGAAAATGAGTGAAGTCCCCCAAATAGAAAAGGCACTAAATATCGCTAATAAAGCTAGTTTAAGCGTTGAAGAATTGGAGAAGTTACACAAACAAGAACTATATTGGGAAGATAAACGAGGTGCAATTACTTTCGCTCAAAGAGAAGCCAGAGAAGTAGGAAGAGAAGAAGGTAGAGTTGAAGGTAGAGTTGAAGGCGAAAGAAACTTAATCTTACGTCAAATTGAGCGTCGTTTTGGCGAAGTAAGTTCCTCGACAAGAGAGTTAATTGAAGCTTTGAATTTACAAGATTTGGAACGTCTTGGAGAAGCAATGTGGGATTTTAATACGAATGAAGATTTACTCACTTGGCTGCAAGAAAATTCTCCCTAATTATTACTAGATTACTACTTACCAAATTTCTGCTAATTCAAGGGCATAATTCGTTGTGGAGGCCAATATATTTTGTAAGCTTTACCAATAATAGATTTAGCTGGGAGAAAACCCCAAACATGAGAATCAAAACTATGATTGCGATTATCGCCGAGAACAAAATAAGTCCCGTCTGGTACTGTTTGGGGTCCCCATTGATAAAAGATATCTTCAGTGAGATAATCTTCTTGTAAGGCGCGATCGTTAATATAAACTTGACCATTATTAATGTTAATTTTTTGCCCTGGCGTAGCAATAATTCGCTTAATATAATATTCTTGTTTTTCGTTTCCTGATTGGGTGTCTAATTCAGCAGCTTTTGGTGGTTCTTTAAAAACGATTAAATCTCCTGTTTGTGGTAAATAATTTTTAGCTTTGTGGACAAGAATTTTGTCTCCCACTTGCAGGGTGGGATACATAGATAAACTAGGAATTTGAAAGCGTTCGATTCTTGTTTCTAGCCAAACAAAAGAGTATTTACTAGCAACTCCGCTTATCAGCACTAATACTGCGAAGATCGCCACGATCGCGCGCCCTGCAACTTTTTTCTCTTTGGGGAAAGTAGTATAAGCATGATAGGTAGCTATTGCGCCGATTATCGGCGTCAACATCCCTAAAGTCAAGAAAACATCATCCGCGATCGCCAAAAATATCGTTACTGATAAAAATAAAATAGCAGCGAGCGATTGGTGATTGTAAAGTTGACCTAAACCTGGTAAAATTCGCGTTAGGAAAACTGCAAACCAAGGATTTTTATTATTTCTCGGTATTTTCTCCTCTCGAAAATTATCTTGGAAAACTGAAGCATGAGCATCAAAAATATTGACTAAGTAAAGAGTCGCGATCGCCAATAATAAGCCAATGCCTGTTAGTGTGTTTCCTCTAGCATCTAAAAATGACCACAAGGCAAAACTAACTAAGATTAACTGACTCAATAAAAAGAAGATTCCTTTTGTGTCTTTTCGAGCATAAAATTGTCCCAGTCCCGGAAAAAACATCGAAAGATTAACTGCTAACCACGAATCTTTTTTCTTCATTTTTTTTACCAGTTAGTTAGCCAGAAAATTATTTACCAAATGAAGGGAATTAAGCGCGCTGTTTTTTCTTGATAATCGGTGTAATCAGGATATTTTTTTGCCATTGAATCTTCCTTTTGAGAGATGCGTTGAAGGTAGAGAAGCAAAATTACTGCCGGAACTAAATATGCCCACAGAGAACCTGCGACAATGCTAAAACTAAGATAACGTAATAAATCGCCGAAGTAGTTGATATGGCGAGCAAAACGCCAAATATTATCGACAATTAAATCAGCGCCATATTGCTTAGCAGTTAGCTTTTGCACGTCCGCGATCGCGTTAATTAAACTCCCGAAAATGAATAAAGGTAAAGCGAAGCTACACGCTATAAATCCCAAAGGTTCCGGGTTGGTAAAAGCTAAATAACCTGGTAAACTGTAAAAAACTCCGACAAATAACACTATGGAAATAAATACCTTAGTATCCGCAGGTTCATTAAAAATTATTTCTCGGCGCTGAGGATAAATCCCTTGTTCGATTAACCACCACAAACAGTAACTGATGTGCAAGCACAAATAAACTACTTGACGCCAATCTCGTACGCCAAAAATAATGCTTAAGGTAATCAAAATCAAAATTGTCAGGATTTTAGCCACATTAATCGCTGTAAGTTGAGTTATTGGTTGAATACTAACTGAGTTGGTATTTTCCATTTCCATACCTGCATGACTAAATTCGCTACAGATTAATTTTAGTTTAAATTTCTCATAGCCAGGCAATGCGATCGGTTAGTTGCTAAAATCCAAAGATAATTTTCGAGATTGAGCCTTACCTGAGAGAATCCTAATCCCCGCGATCGCTATGCGAGCCAAGTCTGCTAGATTTGTTTTGACTGTAATTGAGGGGTCTTACCCCTAGGATAAATAAGGGCAATCTATTATAAACTAATGAAATGAAAAAATTATTTAATTATAGCAGATTTATGTTCTCAACATCCCACATTTTGACCGGGCTGAAATTATTAATAATTATGGTAAATAACTGTCAGTTTTTTTGTGTCCTAGACAACAAACGAAACTCCTAGTTTGTTCTAAGATAAAATTTTAGATACGATTAGGGTTATGACTAAGAAAACTCGAAGGCTACAAAAAGCGATTATCGCTGGATCGGCTCTCGGTTTATTAGCGCTAGGCACAACGATTGCCCTAGTTAGCCTTAAACCCTTATACAAATATCTTAAGCAAGAAGAAGAAAGAAAATTACTGGTTAGCGCTAAAAACTATTCTCTAGCAATCGAACAGTGGTTCGATCGTGCTAGAGATGTAAGCTTTCAAATATCGAGACGGAGCAAACTGCGCAAAAGTTTATCAGCTTATAATAACAACCAAATAACTCTTAGCGAATACGAATATTTAAATAAAGCTCAGTTAGCAGATGCACTAAATGAATCAGTAGTTGGTATTAGCCGTTTTGATGCTAAAGGTAACTTAGTAGTACAGGTAGGAATACCAATTCCCCAATCATCTTGGCAACTTCCTACTGGGGAAGATGAGAAATCTTTAATTACAGGTCCGCTACAAATTGGCGAAGAATTTTATTTAGTAGTTAGTACCTCAATAGTTGACGAAAAACGTCAAGGGACAAATATAATTTTATTTCGACTCTCAAATTGGCAAGAAACGATCCTCGAAAATTCAGAGTCAGGTAAGTCGAGAAAAATAATTTTTGGCAAAGTAGAAGCAAATAATACCGATTTGTTCGTTCCTTTTGCCGAGCGAAAAATAAAGATAACCGTCCAAGAATTGCGGCAAACTACAGCAGTTCATCAAGCACTATTAAAAGCAAGTCAAGGCAAAGAAGGGACTTTGTGGTGCGATATTGGCAAGTATTTTATTGCCTACAGTCCGATAAATCAAAGTAATTGGGACATTATCGTCGCTCAAGAAAAAAACGAGTTATACGCTCCAGTTTACAAGCAAATTTTCAACGTGGGCTGTTCGATTGTAATTTTAATTACTATTGGAATAACGAGTATTGTCTTTATTCTCCGTTCCCTAACAGGCAGAATGCAAAACGAAATTAAAGAACGCCTCAAAGTAACAGCAGCTTTACGGAAAGAAAGAGATTTTACCAAAACTTTATTTGAAGCAAATCCGGCTTTTTTTGTTGCCCTCGATGCCAAAGGCAAAGTTATTTTAATGAATCCAGCAATTCTCAATGCTCTAGAATATAGATTAGACGAAGTAACAGGAAAAGATTACTTATCTACCTTTGTTCCCCAAGAAGAACAAAGATCGGTGAAAACAAATTTCAAAAAAGTAATTCAAGAAAAAAAATCGAGTTGCCAAGAAAACCATTTATTAAAAAAATCGGGAAGTAAAATTTTAGTAGAATGGCACGGACGAGCAATTTTCAATTCTGAAACTAACGAACAAGAATTCTTTTTTGGTGTGGGAACCGATATAACAGAACGCAAACGAGTTGAAGAAGAAATTAGGCTTTTGCAAAGAATTACTCAAGCAGTTTTATACGCAGAAGATTTTAATTCAGCTTTAGAATTAGCACTATTTATGCTTTGCGATGCTGCTGGTTGGGCATTAGGAGAAGCCTGGATTCCTAACGATGAAAAAACCCAGCTTGAATGCAGTCCAGTATGGTATTCTCCTCATTTAAGTCTGAAACAATTTCGCCACATAAGCGAAAATTTAGAGTTTCCACCGGAAGTGGGTTTGCCAGGAAGAGTATTTTCTGCTCAGAAACCAGAGTGGATAGAAGACGTTTCTCACGAGTCGAAGAAAATTTTTCTTCGCGCTCAGATCGCCGGAGAATGCGGATTGAAAGCAGGTTTGGGAGTGCCAATTATTTCTCACCAAAAAGTGCTAGCGGTACTGGTATTTTTTATGTTTACCGCTCAAACCGAAGACCAACGTTTAGTGAAAGTAGTTTCTTCAGTAGCGATGCAGTTAGGTTCAGTATTCGAGCGCAAACAAGCAGAAGAAAAGTACCGTCGCTTGTTTGAAAATTCAATTGAAGGTATTTTCCAAATTACTCCGAAAGGAGGCTGGTTGAATATAAATACTGCGTTGGCAAAAATGTTAGGTTATGCTTCACCAGCAGAAATTAAATCGAAGCTAACTAATATTGAAGAGCAATTATATGTGGAGCCAAATTGCTATCTTGAGTTTCAACGTTTAATGAAAGAAGAAGGGATTGTATCCAGCTTTGAAGCGCAGTTTTATCGCCAAGATGGAAATCTGATTTGGGTACTGATGAACGCTCGTGCAGTTTATAACGATCGCGGCAAAATTAGCTATTATGAAGGCTCGATTATCAATATCAGCGATCGCAAAGAAAAAGAAGAACACCTGCGCTACCATGCTTCTCACGATGGTTTGACGCAATTGTGGAGTCGTAGCTTTTTCCTCGAACGAGTAGAACAAGCAATTGCCTGTGTACACCAGCAGCAAGACTATCGCTTTGCAGTGCTTTTTCTCGATGTCGATGGTTTTAAATTAGTTAATGATAGTTTAGGACATATCGTCGGCGATCGGTTGCTGGTGGCGATCGCGCAACGATTGCGCCAATGCTTGCGAGGTGGCGATACCTTAGCCAGACTGGGAGGCGATGAATTTACTATTTTAGTCGCTCGACTCCAAGATCTTAACGATGCGATCGCGATCGCAAGACGAGTAAAAGCCGCGTTTCAGCCTCCGTTTGCGATCGCGGGTCAGGAAATCTATGCTGGAGTTAGTATTGGCATCGTTGAGGGTAATTCCAACTACCAAAAGCCCCAAGAACTACTGCGCGATGCTGATACCGCCATGTATCGAGCTAAACGACAAGGTAAAGGAGGTTACGCCATCTTCGATGCTACCATGCGCGTTGAGGCGATCGAACGCTTGGAGTTAGAAACAGATTTACGACGAGCGCTAGAAAGAAATGAGCTAGAGGTTTATTATCAACCGATTGTCAGTGTCTCGACTGGTAAAATTACCGGATTTGAAGCCTTGCTACGCTGGCATCATCCTCAACGAGGTATGATTTCTCCAGGACAATTTATTCCTGTAGCAGAAGAAGCTGGTTTAATTAGTTTAATTGGTGAATGGGTACTGCGGGAAGCTTGCAGACAAACTGCTTTGTGGAATCAACGATTTTGCGCTCGTGGTAATCACAGCCAAAGCAAATCTGCGTCTTTACAAATGAGTGTCAACCTTTCCGTGCAACAATTTACCAGCGACTTAAGCAAAATCGTTGCCGACATACTCGCCGAAACAGGTGTAACCGGACGAGATGTAAAGTTAGAAATTACTGAAACAGCACTAATGGCAGATCCCAATTCCGCGATCGCCATTTTACGAAAATTAAAAGAGCAAGAAATCTTACTTTGTCTCGATGATTTCGGTACGGGTTACTGCTCTTTAAGTTATCTCCACACTTTTCCGATCGATATCTTAAAAATTGACCGCTCCTTCGTCAGCAGAATTCACAATAATGGCGAAATCGTGCGGACGATCGTTAGTTTAGCCCACAATCTTAACCTCGATGTCATTGCTGAAGGAGTTGAATCAATCGAGCAACTGCAACAGTTACAACTTCTCAATTGCAAATACGCTCAAGGTTACTTTTTTTCCAAACCACTGAACAAAGATGCTGCTACAGTCTTATTAGCCCAGCAAAAAATGAGCGAAGCTGGAGCTAGGTAATTAGATTATCGAGGTGGGAACGCGAAATCAAACTTATTTTTCGGGAACGGGAACGCGATCGCTTTTTCGCAGCAAAAGTACCATACCTCCAATCGCGAGAAAGCCAATTCCCCACCAAAGAGAATTACCAGGCAGAATTTTGAGCAAAAGTGTGACTATTCCTGATGTAATCAGCGACGAAGCAATTGTGGTTCGATATTTCATTGTTAATAAAACTTTTTCGATGTCTATCCTCTGTTGTGACTAAATTCTAGTTAGGAAATTAACCCATCACCTCCATCGAGAGAGATAATACCCAACAGAGCCGGGGCAGCCATAGGCGGCAGCCCCTACGAAAAAAATTAGCGTTGCGGAAGATCCCTCGCCGCAGTATTACCCACCACGTGCAAACGTTGAGAAACAATTGTCATCCCATCACCGCGAATTAAAATCGCCGAAACCCAGCGATCGCCAGGTTTATCGGTAATCCTGCCCACCTTGAAAATACCTCCAGCCGGAAGCAAATCTAACTCCAACTCCGTAGGTTCGAGATAGCGATCGCTACTCACTTGTTCTTCGATCGCCGTTCCCATCAATAAATCATCTGCCAAAGGTTCAGTAACGATCGCATCAAAATTAAAAGGCTCGCCCAAACGCACTTGCTCTGGTAAATTCAATGTCACCTGGGGTGGATTATTGCCCGCAGTAACCTTCGTTGTTTCCGCCAAAATTTCCTGAGCAACAATTTCCTCGTTTTGAAAACGCTGGCGCGAGCGCAAAATAGATTCTATCCTCACCATTCTGCCATCTCGCATTACCGAACCATTCACATAAGTAATCGTTTCTGCAACAATTGCCTCACCTTCCCGCTCCCAAGACACCAATTCCGTGCGATAGTTTAATCTCGGATACTGTTCCCACAGTTTTTTCAGAGTTGCCATTAACTCTTGACGATTCAACTCATCAGAATTAGTGAAACTCGAACTGTAAAACTCCTCGATCCTTTCCAAATCGCGATCGTTTGCCGCCGCTTCAATTTCACTAATTGCCTCGCGGAGTTCGGGTGGCGCACTTGCCGCATCCGCCGCCACACTCACAGTCCCCAAACCCAAACTGAGGAGAACCGAAATTGACGAAGTTATCGCAGCTTTCGTCATTGCACGACGAAAGCACGATGACCATTGCCCAGATTTGTTAGTCAAAAAAATTTGCTGAAGAGTTCCAAAATTGCCCATCGGTGATAGTTTGAATAATTGAACAATACTCATTAATCATTGTCTCGATTGTAGTCAAAGACAAACTAAAAAATACAGATGACAAAAACACCTATTCCCTTGCTCATTGCTGCTAGCGGAACTGGAGGACATCTATTTCCCGCCCTAGCAGTAGCAGAAAAACTCACAGATTATCAGATTGAGTGGCTTGGCGTTCCCGATCGCCTAGAAACCAGACTCGTTCCCGAATCATATCCTCTACATACCATCGCTGTCGAGGGATTTCAAGAACGTTTTGGCTTGAATACCCTCCGCATTTTCCAACGCCTTGCTGGTTCAATTCGTCAAGTACGCAGGCTTCTCAAAGAGCGTCAGATTGAACTTGTCTTTACCACGGGCGGTTACATTGCTAGTCCGACAATTCTCGCTGCTCGTTCCCTGGGTTTGCCAGTTATTCTCCACGAATCTAATGCTCTCCCTGGAAAGGTAACTCGTTGGTTTGCTCCCTTTTGTACTTCTGTCGCTCTCGGTTTTTCAGAAGCAGCCCAATATTTACCCCGCAGCCGCACTGTCTGGGTAGGAACTCCCGTGCGTTCGATTTTTCTTACTCCTCAACAACTAGATTTACCTATTCCTGAATCTGCCTTTCTTATCGTCGTTGTTGGCGGTTCCCAAGGAGCAGTAGCAGTTAATCAAATGGTACGTGAATGCGCCCCAGCGTGGTTTGCGGCTGGTGCCTATCTCATTCACTTAACTGGAGATCGAGATCCTGACGTTCATCTTCTCGAACATCCCCAATATTTATCGCTGCCTTTTTATGAGAATATGGCAGCACTCTTACAAAGAGCAAATTTAGCAATTAGTCGCGCCGGAGCGGGAACTCTGACTGAATTAGCCGTATCGAAAACGCCAGCAATTTTAATTCCTTATCCCTACGCGGCTGAAGATCATCAAGCTTACAATGCAGCAGTTTTTCAAAGTGCTGGGGCGGCTTTAGTTTACCCTCAAGCACAACTCACACCAGAAATCTTAAAAACCCAGGTTTTAGAGTTAATTGCTAATCCTGCACAACTGGCACAGATGGCTCAACAAGCTACTGATTTGGCTGTCACCGATAGTAGCGATCGCCTAGCTAAACTCCTGCGGTTAACCTTGTCTGTTCAGGTGGTTAAAAAGTAATTAGTTTTGCCCTGATGACTGCTAATTTCTACTCGCTCGGAGTTATTAGTTAATTTTTTCTTTTTTGCTTTACCCAGTTAATTTAACTAGCAAATATTCCTTCCGTTTCCCTTTGAAAAATGTAGTCGTAATCAAAAATCAAATGTTTAATATTACGCCCAATTGAAAATCCCAGTTCGCAAACAGCTTCCGTGGTAAATGTTACCAGAATTAATTCAATTAATTTTTTCGCTCCAATTTCGGGTTTTTGCACAAAATAATCTCGTTTGGCAAAAAATACTCGCTCATCTTTAGGCACAATAATCCCATTTAGTCGGTGAGCGTTCTGAATTCGCTTGATGTATTTGTTGTAAAATTCTTCCTGATTGATTTGAATGCGATACAGACGTTCGTGTTGTTGCCAACTCATTTGAAACATCATTTTGATGATTTCAAAGCCTAAAATATAGTTGAGGACATGACTTTGTTCTTCTGAATTAACTACTAACCGTAAAGCTGACTCTAAATATTTATCTGGTTGGCGACTAACATCTTGAGCCGAATGAATGTAAAATTGCCTGATATATTTTCTCAGAACTGAACCAGTTAGCTTAGTATCGATCCGAAACAATCTTAAATAAAACTGAACTCTTTCTTGGGCATCTTGGTCTTGTAAAATTTTAGCAATTAAACCATCAGCCGTATAATCGTCCAGAAATTGTGCTTGCATTTCTGGAGATGCCGCACATAAAAGATGACATAAAGATAAAACGTAGCGGCGCTCTTTCCAGGGTAAACCTTCTGCCCATTTTTTGACTTCAACTGGTAATCTTTCTAGCATTTTGTCTGCCTTCGACCCTTCTTGTAGAACGGCGATTTTGTCTTTTAACTGTGTAATCATTTTTGATAATTTCCAAGCTACATCACATCATGTTAGTTTAGAAATAACCAGAGATAGGTAGCTGTAAATCCCTGGAAACTTTTTTTAGACAACTACAGCAACAGTTAGTTCTTTTTTTATTATTCCCGATTAAATTCAGGAAATATCACTTTGCTGCACAAAATTTTACTTAACTCTATCGCTGAAACTTTGGCAGCGCTCGCTCGCCTAGCCCAACCTAGGAAACAGTAATAGTTGCTACTATAATTATTATCCTGTTAACTCGAAACTGACTGGCGGACATTCAAATTTTTAAACTGTCACAGGAAGTTTTTTCCCTTGCCACCAGGAGAGTATAGTGAAAGAGAAGATTTGGATGTTGTATCCGTAGATTCTCGGATAATACATAATTGATTAATCTTGTTATAGTAAAATAGCGATCGCTGAATTCCTCGGTCAAGTTAGTTGATAGTTGAAAATACCGATCTTGACTCTCTTTTAAGGTTAAAGCTAAACGATTCAATCTTCCCTCGAAAGAGCAATTCCCTTTGACTGCGGCAATTATTCTTTTCCGAGAAAACTAACTGGTGAAGTTTAGCAAAAACCTAAAAAAAAGTATTAAATAATACAGAAAGTTAGAAAAAATAGTGTATTTATTCGACTAAGTTATCTACCAGAAAAACTGCTCGATCTAGTGATTGTGGCTAGGAACGGCAGAAAGCAGCCAAAAACCCCAGCAGTGGTGTACTGTAAAATTGAGTAATCAGAACAATTTCTCCTGTCTATCCCTGCTTATGGTTGAAATTCCCCAATCTACCGCCGAACTGGCTGCGATCCTGGAAACGCCAGTAGACCTGAATTTCGAGCTTCCCGATCCCGAAGACGAAGCAATTCAGGAAAACGAATTTAACGATCGCATCGAATACGCATGGAAAGTTTGCGATCGCTTCGATCTGCAAACCGATATTTGGCGGGGACGGATTATGCGAGCAGTGCGCGATCGCGAAAAAAAAGGCGGCGATGGACGCGGGACGGGTTTTCTCAATTGGCTCAAAAGCAGAGAAATTACCAAAAGTCAAGCTTATGCTTTAATTCAATTAGCCAATAGTGCTGATACTCTCCTCGAAGCAGGACAACTCGATCCCGAAACAATTAATAACTTTAGCAAACGGGCATTTGTCGAAACTGCGAAATCGGCTCCAGAAGTGCAAAAATTAGTTAGCGAAGCTGCCCAAAATGGTTCTCGCATCACTCGTCGGGAAGTCAAGCAACTCGCTGACGAATGGACAGCCATGAATTCGGAATTGCTGCCCGAAGAAGTAAAATCAAAAGCAGCAGAAGGCACTTTACCTCCCCGTCACCTCGCACCTTTAGTGAAAGAGTTAGAAAAATTACCGAACTCGCACCTGAGTCAAATACAACGAGAAGTAGCCGAAAGTCCTGATGTAGATACAGTTAAACAACTAACCACCGATGCTCGAAGTTTAGCAAAATATCTCGATGCAGCAGCCCAAGTGCAAACTCTGCGCAACTCATCGATTGACATGGAAATGGCACTGGATGAAGCTTTACGTCTCGACTGTTTAAATACGGCGGCTGACTTAGTCAAACAAGCTACCCAACTCGAACAAACCGTCGCCAAATTGTATACTACTTGGAAACGTCTCGGTAGTCTCAGCGATCGCCTCTACGTCGATACCGGAGCAAGTAACCCTCATCTGCGATCGTTACTTACCTGTCTAGAAACCCTCACCAATGAAGTTATCGAAGTGCATTTAGATGACGCGGGCGAACGAACGGTTCGCTTAAAAGTTATTGACTCTTGAGCAATTTAGTGCTTCCTCATTATTAAAGTCGTTCGCTCATGATTAATCACTTTGATTGCATCAACAACCTGTTGAATAGCAGTAGCTTGTTCTTGAGTAGATAAAGAAATTTCTTGGGAACGAGCTACCACTTGCGAAACCACATCGCGAAAACTATCGAACACCAGTTCCGTTTCTTGAGCAATTTGCACGCTCTGGGCTACTGTTTTTATTCCTTCATTAGTTGCTATCACCGTCGAATGAATTAATTTTTCGATCTCTGCTAATACAGACGTAATTCGAGCCGTCGAATTACGACTTTGGTCTGCTAATTTACGAATTTCCGCCGCAACCACCGCAAAACCTTTTCCTTGTTCTCCAGCCCGAACTGCTTCTACGGCGGCATTTAAAGCCAACATATTCGTTTGATTAGCAACTTCACTCACTAACAAGATAATTTTGCCGATCTCCTGGGTACTCTGACTCAGAGATGTAGTTTGTTTGGCGATCGCGCGAACATTTTCTTTCAACATATTCATTCCTTCCAGAGTACGACTAACTGCGGCTGTTCCTCCTTCAACCAAATTCAACATTTTTTTCGCACTATTTCCTGCCACCAAACCTGCTTCAGCAACTTGTCGGGAGGAAGCATTCAACTCATCCATTTGTTGCAAAACTTGTTCCACCAAAATCCGCCGATTTTGTTCGAGTTCTAAAGCGGTTGTTTTCTCTGTCAATAACCTTTCTTTTTCCTCAACTTCTCGTTCTAACTCATCAGTTTTAATTATTGCCTGACCCGCCAAAGGACGCAACAATAATACCATTCCGACCGTTCCCAACAAGCTTAAAATTACGACAATTGCTGCTATTTTCACGATTTCTTGATTTACCGAGGCATACAGTTCATTAGGATTCATTTTCACAATAATGCCCCAATTACTCTCAGTAATTGCTCCAAACGCAATTACATTTTCTTCAGTACCCCTATTTTCATCTTTTAATAAACCCGTATCGCCTGCTACCGTTTTTTCAAAAGTATTTTTTAGGAGATCGCTAGGAGTTTGAGTAGAATCTCTCAAGGGAAAAAATAAAACAGCTTCACCATTATCTACTGCTCCTAAAATAGTTTCTCCTGTCTCTCCCAAACCAAGATAATCTTTAACAATTCGCTGTAAACTAAAAGTTGTCAATAAAACTAGATCTGTGCCTACTCGCTCTCCATTGGAATTAATAATCGGCGCTCCCACAACTAAATATTGTTCGCCATCTAATTGAATTGGACGACCGACAATAGCCTCATTTGTATTTAATTTAGGTATTTCCCCTAAAAAAGGCGGAATTCTTTTTCCTACTTGAATTGCCAAGTTACTATTGGCATCTAAACGACTAATTCCCACTAAATCTTTTGATTGATTTAAAGCATCTTCGATAATTGGCGTACTAGCAGCAATGAACTCTTCTTTATTTATTTCCCCTTGATTATAGGAGATTAATAAATTACGCGCGCGAGTCCTACTGGCAATTTGTAAAGCCATATCTTTTGCACCTGCTAAAAATTCATCAACTACTAATGTTCGCAGCAACACAGCAGATTGTAAATTTCTTTCTTCTCTTTCTTTTAAACGATTATATAAAGGACTAACGCTGGCAAATGCCACTATTGTACTAATAATCAAAATTCCTCCGGCTGAATACAATATTAAGGAATTTTGTAGTTTTTTAGTATTAGTTGTTTTTCTGAATTGCGCCTTACTCATGTTGTCTTTGAACTAGAAAAACGCTATTTTTTTTATTAGTTAAACAAAATCGCTAATTTCCTAATTAATTTGGTATTTAGATCGTATTTCAGCGAGATATTCGAGACTTGATGACAATTTCCAGAATTAGCGAGCGGCAATTATTAATTATCAATTTATTTTCCAATTCACCTAATTTAACCAATCGCAATTCCTTAATTTTTAATTGACAATACGACGTCTTAACTTCCTAGCTAATTGCTAATTTTTAATTCCTGTGGTACCAATACCGCGAATAAACTGTCGCTGACCGATTAAAAATAACAAAATCACCGGGATTGTCGCAATAACCACAGCCGCCATCAACAAAGACCAATTATTAGTAAACTGTTCTTGAAACTCAGCTAAAGCAAGCTGTACCGTTCTTAACTCTGGTCGTGTCGTAAAAATTAAAGGCTTAAATAAATCGTTCCACTCACCAATAAAAGTAAACAAAAACAAAGTTACCAAAGCTGGACGAGATAAAGGTAACATAATTCGCCAGAGAATTGCCAAGCGATTAGCTCCATCTAAAGCCGCAGCTTCCTCCAACTCCACAGGTACAGTGCTAAAATATTGTCGCATCAAAAAAATGCCAAAACCATTAGCTGCCGTAGGCAAAATCAACGCCGCATAAGTATTAATCAAATGTCCCCACTTCAACACTAAAAAAATTGGAATTACCAAAATTTGAAAAGGAATCACCAACGTAGCCAAAATGAGCAATAAAATTGCTTGACGACCGCGAAACTTCAGTCTTGCTAAAGCATAACCAGCCAAAGCCGAAGTGAGCAATTGAAAACCCGTAACAGCTAAAGCAACAAAAGTAGAATTAGCAAACGCCAGCAGAAAATCGCCTCGCGCCCAAGCCGAGCGATAATTAGCAAAAGTGAGAGAATCAAGAGGAATAGCTTCGCCAGCAGCAGTACCAGCAGGACTTAAAGAAGTGAAGAAAACTACCCCCAGAGGTAGTAAAATCAAACCCACTCCCAATAGTAAAAGTAGTAGAATCCAGAAAGTGCTGTTAGTAGCAATAGACTTGAACCAATATTTTCCAGCCATTGATAAGTATTTATACCGATATTAGTATAATCTGATAAGTTATTCTCGGCTTTGGGAACTATTTAAACACACAAAAGTACAATTCTAGGCAAAAGACGAGTAATTGAGGAAAGCCCAAATGCAGCAAGCAGCAATTCTAGAAGCATTTGCTGACTTACCAGATCCACGCAGAAAAGCAGGACAAAGACATAGTATTTCTTTGTGTCTAGCTCTATTTACCTTAGCGATCGCCGCAGGGAATAGAGGATTTTTAGCGATCGGCGATTGGATAGACGCTTACCAAAGCGAATTAATTGAATTACTTGGCGTAGATCAGCAAAGACTACCATCATACAGCACAATTCGTCGGGTACTACTCCAACTCGACTACCAAAAATATGCTCAGTGTATCGTCAAGTTTCTGGGCTTACAAAATGTCAACGAAGAAAGAATCGCTGTTTACAGCAAAGCTTTGCAGAAGTATACTCAACCGGATAGTAGCAACTTTAACTTAGAACCTCATCCCGCTATTAACCTAGTTAGTTCATTCCTCGCAGAACGTGGCTTAATGTTAGAGACAAGCGAAGTAGATGCCAAACCCTACGGAATCAAAGGATTACCCGAAACAATCAAAACAATGGCACTC
Organism: Oscillatoria salina IIICB1; assembly: GCF_020144665.1. NCBI lineage: Bacteria > Bacillati > Cyanobacteriota > Cyanophyceae > Oscillatoriales > Oscillatoriaceae > Oscillatoria > Oscillatoria salina. The sequence continues at coordinate 53,251 of NZ_JAAHBQ010000030.1, forward strand.
AAAGGTGTAACCTTTGCTCTTGATGCAATTAGGGCGCAACCGAAAACCAGCCCAGACAGTTAAGGAAAAAGCAATTAGCACAGAAACCGCTATTTTGGCTGAGTTTAGGTGAACGCAAGGAAATTTTTAGAATGAAATAGTCCGATCGCGGGGACTGTCGATAACATAAGGAGTGGTTAAGAAAAAACTTGCAAAACTTGGAACTCAAGCAAACGAGTTCAGCCACTCAATACTGTTAAAGATAAAACCATAGGAGACAATCAACCTATGCAAGAGCTTGCAGTCAGCCCAAAGCTAGACTTCAACAGCGAAACTTACAAAGATGCCTACAGCCGGATTAACGCGATCGTTATTGAAGGCGAACAAGAAGCTTACGAAAATTACGTTCAACTAGCTCAACTGCTGCCAGAACACGAGCAGGAATTGATTCGCCTCTCGAAAATGGAAAGCCGTCATAAAAAAGGATTTCAAGCTTGTGGACGGAATTTAAATGTCACTCCCGATCTGGACTTTGCCAAGGAGTATTTTGCTCAACTGCACGGTAATTTCCAAAAGGCACTTTCTGAAGGCAAAGTAGTTACTTGCTTACTAATTCAAGCGCTGATTATCGAAGCGTTTGCAATCTCAGCTTACAACATCTATATTCCTGTTGCCGATCCTTTTGCGCGTAAAATCACCGAAGGTGTCGTCAAAGATGAGTACAGTCACTTGAACTTTGGCGAAGTTTGGCTCAAAGAACATTTTGCCGAGTCTAAGGCGGAACTAGAAGAAGCAAATCGCCAAAATCTGCCTATTGTTTGGAAAATGCTCAATCAGGTAGAAGATGATGCTCGCACTCTGGCGATGGAGAAAGAAGCTTTAGTCGAAGACTTCATGATTAGCTATGGCGAAGCTTTGAGCAATATTGGCTTTACCACTCGCGAAATTATGCGGATGAGTGCTTACGGTCTTGCTGCGGCTTAGTCTACTGTTGGCTTAGGTGTCATTTGTCTTTGATGACTAATGACAAGAGCAGCTTTTTTCGACAGCCGCTCGACAAGAGCGGCAAATTTGTGTCTTATCTTGAAAACTTAATATTTTCTTAGCCTTACCTTAATAGTTGCCCCATTTAAGCTAAATAACAGCGAACAATTCATGTTTGGTCTTATCGGTCATCTTACCAGTTTGGAACACGCCCAAGCGGTTGCTCAAGAATTAGGCTATTCTGAATATGCCAATGAAGGGTTAGATTTTTGGTGTTCGGCACCATCTCTAATTGTTGACGACTTTACTGTTACCAGTATTACTGGTCAAGTTATTCAAGGTCGCTATGTAGAATCTTGTTTTCTCCCAGAAATGCTCGCTAATCGGCGGATTAAAGCTGCGATCCGGAAAATTTTGAATGCCATGGCGACTGCTCAAAAGTCTGGTTTAGATATTACGGCTTTAGGTGGTTTTTCGTCGATTATCTTTGAAAACTTTAATCTGAAGCAACATACGCGGGTACGAAACGTAGAGTTGGACTTTGAGCGTTTTACTACTGGTAATACCCATACAGCTTATATTATTTGCCGTCAGGTTGAGCAGGCATCAGCCAAGCTGGGAATAGATTTGTCACGCGCAACAGTGGCAGTTTGTGGAGCGACCGGAGATATTGGTAGTGCAGTGTGTCGCTGGCTTGATGCGAAAACTGATGTGGCAGATTTGTTACTGATTGCTCGCAATCAAGAACGTTTGATCTCGCTACAAGCTGAGTTAGGACGCGGGAAAATTCTCGGATTGGAAGAGGCATTACCTCTGGCTGATATCATCGTTTGGGTAGCGAGTATGCCTAAAGGTGTGGAAATTGATGCTACGGTATTGCCCAAACCTTGTTTACTGATCGATGGTGGCTATCCGAAAAATTTAGATAGTAAAATTCAACATCCTGATGTTCGCGTTCTTAAGGGTGGAATTGTCGAGCATTCCCTCGATATTGACTGGAAAATCATGGAAATTGTCGAAATGGATGTTCCAGATCGCCAATTATTTGCTTGTTTTGCCGAAGCGATACTCTTGGAATTTGAACAGTGGCATACTAACTTTTCTTGGGGACGCAATCAAATTACTGTCGCCAAAATGGAACAAATCGGTCAAGCTTCTCTTAAACACGGCTTTAAACCCCTGTTGACCTGGTAGGTTAGTAGTTATTAGCTATTTTTAGGCTTTTAAAGGCTCAAAAAATGGGAGGATATTTTTAGTTACCTCTGAAACAAGTTGCTGTTTACCACATTAATCAGTAATCGTCAACTTTTGGACAAGAAGGTGACTAATTTTTCCTACCCATTAGCCTTTATTAACTACTAATTTCCAGTCTCAAATCACTAATTATGGCAACGACTGAGCGAAAAACCTTTCTTCTTGATTTTGAAAAACCCCTGTCGGAATTGGAGTCGCGGATTAACCAAATTCGGGAACTAGCAGCCGAAAATAATGTCGATGTATCGGAGCAAATTCACCAGCTAGAGGCAAAAGCGGTGCAGCTTCGCAAAGAAATTTACAGTACTTTAACTCCGGCTCAACGCCTACAAATGGCACGTCATCCCAGACGACCTTCTACATTAGATTATATTCAGGCGATCAGCGATGAATGGTTCGAGTTACACGGATCTCGCGCTGGAAGTGACGATCCGGCTTTGGTAGGAGGAGTTGCTAGTTTAGCAGGTCGTCCGGTGGTCATGCTGGGACATCAAAAGGGTCGGGATACGAAAGATAATGTGGCTCGTAATTTTGGTATGGCTTCCCCAGGTGGCTATCGTAAAGCGATGCGCTTGATGGAACACGCTAATCGTTTTGCTATGCCAATTTTGACGTTTATTGACACTCCTGGTGCTTGGGCTGGGGTAGAAGCGGAAAAACTCGGTCAGGGTGAAGCGATCGCTTACAATCTACGCGAAATGTTTAGTCTCGATGTACCGATTATCTGTACGGTAATTGGTGAAGGTGGTTCTGGTGGCGCTTTAGGGATTGGTGTTGGCGATCGCGTTTTAATGTTGGAACACGCAGTTTATACTGTCGCTACTCCCGAAGCTTGTGCGGCTATTCTCTGGAAAGATGCCAAAAAAGCCGATCGAGCCGCCGCCGCTTTGAAAATAACCAGTTGGGATCTCAAAGAGTTGGGTATTATCGATGAACTACTCCCGGAACCCACCGGGGGCGCTCACTCAGATCCCTTAGCCGCCGCCTCTCTTCTCAAACAAGCACTTCTTAAAAACCTCGAAGAATTATCGCTGATGACTAATCAACAACGTCGTGACTTGCGCTACCAAAAGTTTCGCCAAGTTGGGGTTTTTCTCGAACTCTCGGCTGAAGTCAGTTAAACGTAATTAAAAATTACAAATACTTGCTAAAAACTGATTTTTATGCTAAGAAAATATATTTTGTGGTTTCTGCAAGGTGATTCTGAGAATGATATAATTCAGAAGTAACAAAAGTTTACCTTGAACTAAAAATCAATTTTCCCTTGGCATCCGATCGTTAACTTAAATCTGAGGATGTCAGTGCTTTGCTCTTAATTTATCCAGTTCTTACACAGCATGGTTAAGAAAAGGATTTTTCAGGTAAATGAATGGCTTGCAATCAGTTTGACTAGGTGACCAATAGTTAGGAATTACTTACGTGCTTCTGCCTAGCTTGATAAGTTCAAGCTCAGATAAAAAACCTAGAAACTACTAGCAAAAGATTAGAGTTTCTAACTAATTTAAGCTTAGTCGTTGATTGATTTTTTGTGCATTAAGATTAAAAAGCAATAGCTCTTTAAAACATTTTCTTTGTTGGTAAAGAGCAGTTAACAGAAAACAACAAAACCCAAAATCGCTATGACTTCTTCTCCAACTAAACAACGTGCCATAATCACAGGGGCAAGTAGTGGAATTGGGAAAGCAACAGCTTTGCAATTTGCTAAAGCAGGAATTGACTTAGCCTTAATTTCTCGTTCAGAAGAAAAATTAGCAGCAGTAGCTCGAGCTGCTCAAGAAGCAGGAGTAGAAGCAAAAACTTACAGTTTAGATTTAAAGAAAATCGAGCAAGTCAAAGAAAAAATTGCCGAGCTTGCTGCCGATTTTGGTTCTATTGACATATTGGTCAATAATGCTGGCATGGGCTACACAGGCAATCTTAGCGAAACACCTCTCGGTGATTGGCAGCAAGTAATAAATTTGAACCTGACGAGTGTTTTTCAATGTATTTTAGGTATTTTACCGATAATGCGCGATCGCCAGAAGGGTACAATTATTAATGTTGCTTCAGTTGCGGCGGCTAATCCCTTTCCTGGTTGGGGTGCATACAGTGTTAGTAAAGCAGGACTAGTTGCTTTGTCTAAAACCCTTGCCGCAGAAGAAAGAGCTAATGGAATTCGCGTCGTCGTTATTTCTCCTGGTGCTGTTAATACACCTATTTGGGATACAGAAACAGTACAAGCTGACTTCAACCGACAGATAATGTTAACCCCAGAAATTGTTGCTCAGTCAATTCTTCACGCCGCTCTACTCCCAGAGCAAGCAGTCGTAGAAGAAATGACCATCATGCCTAGTGCTGGAAGTTTATAAGGTTTAGTTGTAACCAAGTTCATTTATTAATCTCTACGAGATTTTTAGCCCAATACGAGGACGAATTTTACTTTTTTCTAATCATGACAATTGCTTCTTCTAATGGTTCCCATCGCTCTCCATCTACTTCAATCCCCAACGGAAAAAATTCAGTTGTGCAGAACACATCCCAACCTCTTAGCACCAGACCAGATCGCAATACCCATATCGGTAGGCAAGCAGAAGTAGAAACTGCTTGCGAACCAGAAAAGGCAAAAATGATGGATGCCGTCCGGGACATTTTAGAGGGTGTTGGCGAAGACCCCGACAGAGAAGGATTGCTGAAAACTCCTAAACGAGTAGCAGAAGCGATGCAATTTCTGACTCAGGGTTACAATCAGTCTCTAGAAGAAATTGTTAACGGCGCCATCTTTGATGAAGGACACAATGAGATGGTGTTAGTGCGAGATATTAACTTTTTCAGCCTTTGCGAACACCACCTCCTGCCCTTTATCGGCAAAGCTCACGTAGCTTATATACCTAACGAAAAAGTTGTCGGTTTGAGTAAGCTTGCCCGGATTGTGGAAATGTATGCCCGACGCTTGCAAGTTCAGGAACGCCTAACTCGCCAAATCGCTGAAGCAATTCAAACTGTGTTGGAACCTCAAGGAGTTGCAGTCGTAATGGAAGCAACTCATATGTGCATGGTCATGCGAGGCGTACAAAAACCTGGCTCTTGGACTGTTACCAGTGCGATGGTAGGTGTGTTTGAAAAAGAGCAGAAAACGAGAGAGGAATTTCTCAATTTGATTCGCCATCAGCCTAGTTTCTTTTAATTGTTTCTAGTCAGCATCGGTCATTACTCACATTATTTAGCAAAACAGTTTTTTCTGTTGCTGTAGCTTAGCAAACAATTGAGCTACTTTAGCTAAATCTTTGTCACCGGGCGATCGCTCGACGCCACTGGATAAGTCGATGCCGTCCGGTTTGACTTTTTCCAGGGCAGATAAAATATTATCTGGTGTCAGCCCTCCCGCTAGCAACCAAGGGCGCGTCGGACGAAAGTTGCTTAAAGCTTCCCAGTTGAGAGTTTCTCCTGTACCACCTAGCAATTGCGGATGATAAGCATCTAAAAGCAAGCTATCTGTACAATTTGCATAAGCCGACTCCAAGGCTAAGGACGCCCAATTTTGCACTCGCAGAGCTTTGATAATTTCTACTTTCGGTAGCAATTCCTTTAATTGCTGACAAAATTCGGGTGTTTCTTGACCGTGAAGTTGTACGCCTGTCAAAGCAGAATCGACAACAATTGCCACAATTTCTGGTAAAGTAGCATCAGCAAAAACACCAATCCTTCCCACAGATGAAGGTAATTGCTTGACAATTGCCTTCATCTGTGTTGAAGTGACATAGCGTTTGGATTGATGCACGCAGATGAACCCAAGTGCGGTAGCACCAAAGTTAGCGATCGCAATTCCTTGTTCTGGCTTAGTGATGCCGCAAATCTTAACTCGCATTGTTGATTTTTTGTTGATATTTGTCAGTTTTGTAGCAAAACTTTGAATAACTGTTAACTCTTGAAACAAATTTAGGTTTTGTCCAGAGAGATTTTTATAATTATTTTTGTTTATAAAAGTTTATCAAGTCAGGAGCAAAAAAATGATTCCTTCAACAATCCTTGCTGCCGTTCAAACAACCGTACCTCCAACACCAACTTGGAATCTTTCCGTAGCCATCATTATGATTGCTTGCAACGTACTTGCTTTTGTCATTGGACGCTTCGCAATCCAGAATCCTGGTAAAGGTCCAGATTTACCTGCCTCAAAACCAGCAATTTTAGGTAACTTTGGCATTCCAGAACTGCTGGCAGTTGCTAGCTTCGGTCATATTTTAGGGACTGGGGTAATTTTAGGGTTAGCTAACGCAGGCGCTCTCTAATTAAATAGAGAAGTCCTTTCATTGTTTCATTTTCCTAGCACTTCCTCACAGTAAAATCAAACTCCTCATTACTACCTGAATCAGGGGGGTGAGGGGTTTGAGCATCTAGCAACAAACCGTAAGATATTAGATAATTCCTTAATGGTAGTGGTCAATCCCCATAGCGACGACTTTTGCTCGATCGAGACGTGGTTTTACTGCCACTCAGGAGCTTTAACAAAAGCAGCCTTATTACTGCTTTTGCGTTTTCTTCGCTTAGTTTTGCCACAACTCATGTATCCTCGGAAAAATAAGAATAGTTGCTCAAAGTTGAAACTTCTAGTCCATCAAATCAATTTTAAATCAGTACAAGCGACTTCTGATGATACTACGGTAGACTTAGAGATAAAGTCTGTTGTGGACAAACAAGCCCCACAATAGTTGTGGAAAGGCGACGAGGTTCCAGCCCAATCAGCACTTATTGTTTGACAGATGGAACACCAGTGATAACACTTACTCTGCTGCATCCTCTCCAAGCCATACCCATTCAAAGCTGGGTGTTTGAACCAGAATCAGTCATTCGGATTGGACGATCGACTGATAATGAAGTGGTTTTATATAGCGCGGTAGTTTCCCGTCACCATGTAGAAATTAGGCGTAACGATTTAGAATGGGAATTAGTCAATTTAGGCGCAAATGGAACCTACATTGATGGCAAAAGGATCGTTCGCACGACTGTGGTTGATGGAATGGTTGTACGTTTGGCTAGTTCTGGTCCGAAAATTCAGATTCGCCTAGAAGAGTCAGACACAAACAGCAAGATGCGCCTAAGTAAAACAAAGCGATCGTCATCTCGACAATTGGATGAAAGCTCAAAAGACACTTTTATTACTTAAAAAAAGTTTTTGTTCAACTCATAAAAGCACCAATTGCCAACTATGACGCGAAGGTTCTCAAATTTAAGCTAAATAATTTGTCGCAGTTTCGGTAGTCTGTTTAATTTTGTCTAAATTAAACACTGGGCTTGGGCAATTTGTAGTTAACCAGAGGAGATATTCTATATTTCCGGCTGGACCCTTAATCGGCGACCAAGTTAAACCGTTAGCTTTCCATCCTAGTTGTTCTGCGGCTTCGACTACTTGGAAAATAGCATTAGCTTGATCGCGAGAATTACGGACAACACCTTTTTTACCAACCAGCGATCGACCAACTTCAAACTGCGGCTTCACTAACAATACTGCTTCCCGTGGTGGTAAAAGTAAATGCCATAAAGTTAAAAGAATTTTTGTTAAAGAAATAAACGATACGTCTACGACTGCTAAATCAGCAGGTTGTTCTTTTTCATATAATTTTTCAGGTGTTAAATAACGAAGATTGGTTCGTTCTTTCAATACTAAGCGAGAGTCCTGACGCAAACTCCAAGCAACTTGCCCATAACCAACGTCAACCCCATAAACTCGCTTCGCCCCCTCTTGCAGTAGACAGTCGGTAAATCCCCCTGTAGAAATGCCACCATCTAAGCAAATCCGTCCCTCTACAACAATAGAAAAGTCTTTCAATGCTTTTGCTAACTTTTCACCACCGCGAGAAACATAGGGCGGTTTTTGTTTAACTTCAATTTCCGCCTCACAATCCACTTCAGTACCAGGCTTATCAATTATTTGCTGGTTTACCTTAACTTCTCCAGCACGAATAACCCTTTGTGCCTGTTGCCGAGAAGCACACAATTTAAGTTTTACTAATAAACTATCAATACGTTGTTTTTTCAAATTAGATCGTTAATAATTAACACAAAACCAAGCCCCTATCGAAAAAAGGGCTTGATTTTAGTATATTAAGGAACCTGGCACCGAGCTATTGTCCCAGTCAGCAACCCGACCAGTATCGTAGNGCCGCAGCAGCGTTTCACAATCGAGTTCGGGATGGAGTCGAAGTGGTTCCACTGCGCCAACAGCACCAGGAAAATCATCAGGGCTGGTGTTGAGAACCCTCAAGACTGCAAAGCAACAGGTGAATTGAATAGAGGTCAAGCCCTCGGTCTGTTAGTACGCCTCGGCTCCAGCCATTACTGGACTTCCACCTAGCGCCTATCAACGGATGTTCTTTCCGTGACCTTACTGGATTAACTCCATGAGAGCAATCATCTTGAGGTGGGCTTCCCACTTAGATGCTTTCAGCGGTTATCCACTCCGCACTTGGCTACCCAGCGTCTACCTTTGGCAAGATAACTGGTACACCAGCGGTGCGTCCTTCCCGGTCCTCTCGTACTAAGGAAGGCTCCTCTCAATGCTCTTGCGCCTGCACCGGATATGGACCGAACTGTCTCACGACGTTCTGAACCCAGCTCACGTACCGCTTTAATGGGCGAACAGCCCAACCCTTGGGACGTACTTCCGCCCCAGGTGGCGATGAGCCGACATCGAGGTGCCAAACCTCCCCGTCGATGTGAACTCTTGGGGGAGATCAGCCTGTTATCCCTAGAGTAACTTTTATCCGTTGAGCGACGGCCCTTCCACGCAGCGCCGTCGGATCACTAAGGCCTAGTTTCCTACCTGCTTGAGTTGTCACTCTCGCAGTCAAGCTCCCTTGTGCCTTTACACTCACTTGGGCTGATTTCCAACCAGCCTGAGGGAACCTTTGCGCGCCTCCGTTACCTTTTTGGAGGCGACCGCCCCAGTCAAACTGCCCACCTGAAACTGTCCCATTCCCGGTTCACGGGTCATGGTTAGAATTCTAGCCTCGCCAGAGTGGTATCTCACCGTTGGCTCCAGTGTCCCCACAAGGACACCTTCTCTGCCTCCCACCTATCCTGCGCAAGCCAGGCCCGAACACAATTCCAGGCTACAGTAAAGCTTCATAGGGTCTTTCTGTCCAGGTGCAGGTAGTCCGTATCTTCACAGACATTCCTATTTCGCCGAGCCTCTCTCCGAGACAGCGCCCAGATCGTTACGCCTTTCGTGCGGGTCGGAACTTACCCGACAAGGAATTTCGCTACCTTAGGACCGTTATAGTTACGGCCGCCGTTCACCGGGGCTTCGGTCGCCAGCTTCGGGTTACCCCTAACCGACTTCCTTAACCTTCCGGCACTGGGCAGGCGTCAGCCTCCATACTGCGTCTTACGACTTGGCGGAGACCTGTGTTTTTGGTAAACAGTCGCCTGGGCCTCTTCACTGCGACCTACCTCTCGGTAGGCACCCCTTCTTCCGAAGTTACGGGGTCATTTTGCCGAGTTCCTTAGAGAGAGTTATCTCGCGCCCCTCGGTATTCTCTACCACCCTACCTGTGTCGGTTTCGGGTACAGGCATTCTCAGCTTCACGGGGTCAGGGCTTTTCTAGGAAGCCGGATTTCTACCACTTCCCCGCCGTAGCGGGTCGGACTCGCGACTCAGCTCGGGACGTTTTCGCCGTCCTTCTACACCTCGTACGCTTGCACCGGGACTACCATCACCCGGCTGGTGACAACCTTCTCCGTCACCCACCCCAAACTGAAAACGGTACGGGAATTTTCGCCCGTTGTCCATCGACTACGCTCTTCAGCCTCGCCTTAGGTCCTGACTTACCCTCCGCGGACGAGCCTGCCGGAGGAACCCTTAGGGTTTCGGGGTCTTGGATTCTCACCAAGATTTTCGCTACTCAAGCCGACATTCTCACTTCCGCTTCGTCCACACCTGCTTGCCGCTAGTGCTTCTACCTAATGCGGAACGCTCCCCTACCACTTGAATTTCAAGTCCACAGCTTCGGTAGGTCACTTAGCCCCGTTCATTTTCGGCGCAGGAGCGCTTGACCAGTGAGCTATTACGCACTCTTTCAAGGATTGCTGCTTCTAGGCAAACCTCCTGGTTGTCACGGCACTCCCACCTCCTTAATCACTTAGCGACCATTTCGGGACCTTAGCTGGTGGTCTGGGCTGTTTCCCTCTTGACGATGAAGCTTATCCCCCACCGTCTCACTGGCTGCTGCTGGCTGTGGTATTCTGAGTTTGCCTCGCTTTGGTACCGCTCTCGCAGCCCGCAGCGAAACAGTGCTTTACCCCCACAGCTTTCTACACAACCGCTGCGCCTAAACGCATTTCGGGGAGAACCAGCTAGCTCCGGGTTCGATTGGCATTTCACCCCTAACCACACCTCATCCGCCGACTTTTCAACGTCGGTCGGTGCGGACCTCCACTTAGTTTTACCTAAGCTTCATCCTGGACATGGTTAGATCACCCGGGTTCGGGTCAGCAAATCGTGACTTAACGCCCTTTTCGGACTCGCTTTCGCTTTGGCTGCGGTTTTTTCCACCTTAACCTGCCACGACCTGCTACTCGCCGGCTCATTCTTCAACAGGCACGCGGTCACTCGTTTAATCGAGCTCCCACTGCTTGTCAGCTAACGGTTTCAGGTTCTATTTCACTCCCCTCGCCGGGGTTCTTTTCACCTTTCCCTCACGGTACTGTTTCGCTATCGCTCACGCAGGAGTATTTAGCCTTACCAGGTGGTCCTGGCTGATTCACGCGGGACTTCACTTACCCCGCGCTACTCGGGATTCAACCGGGTGAGATTGGTTTTTGACTACAGGACTTTCACCTTCTCTGGTGCAGGATTTCGCTGCTTCGTCTAACTCCTCTTTCTTCCCTGATGGTTGTCCCTCTACCCCACTCACCGCAGTCAGTGGTTTAGGCTGGTCCCGTTTCGCTCGCCGCTACTTGGGGAATCGCTGTTTGCTTTCTTTTCCTCTGGCTACTAAGATGTTTCAGTTCGCCAGGTTCGCTCGTTTCTGCCTATGTGTTCGGCAGACCGTACTTTGGGGTTCTCCCATTCGGATACCTCCGGCTCAATGCTTGCTTCCAGCTCCCCGGAGCGTTTCGTCGGTTGCTACGTCCTTCTTCGCCTCTGCGTGGCTAGGTATCCACCGTTAGCCGTTTCTAGCTTGACCATTTTCTTTTTTGTTTGGTGCTCGGCTTGCACCTTTTTTCACCTGTTACTATGCAGTTTTCAAGGTTCTTTTGCTGGCTTTCTACTCGCCAGCATTCTCTCTAGATTGCTTCTAGATGAGATGCTATGAGCTTTTTGCCTGGGCCATCCTGGACTCGAACCAGGGACCTCACCCTTATCAGGGGTGCGCTCTAACCACCTGAGCTAATAGCCCTTTTTCCCCTTAACCTTTCAGTTGACAAGCACTTTGCTGTTGCTCTTAGTTTCGACCTGGGATTGAGAGTCTCGATGAGTATGCAAAGAGCTTTCCTCAAAGCCTCTCTGGTCTCCCTGTAAAGGAGGTGATCCAGCCACACCTTCCGGTACGGCTACC
>NZ_JAAHBQ010000031.1 GCF_020144665.1 Oscillatoria salina IIICB1
ACTTTCTCGTTACCAACATCTAGGAGCGGCAGGGACTCAAGCTCACGTCGATGGGGTCCTAATGGTACTCAGGAGAGTTCAAATTGATGAACTTCAAAAAAACATTGATGCCCTTCGAGATAGTTGGTCTGATTTGTATAATGATTCCTCTCCAAATAACGATTCAGACTGAGAGTTCCTGATGAGAATTAAAGCCTAATGGAGTTAGAAATATTCTCCCTGTGTTCGCGTTCGCAAAGTCGCGAACGAACTCCCCTTTTTGTCCCGCCTTAAGTTGGTTGCCGAAAAATCTTATCTTTATATCGAGCTAATTTTTCAGGTTACTTTTTCAGCAAACCCTAATTAGGGTTTGCTGAAGAAGTGTCAAACACTGATACCAAAAGAATTAGAAGCAAAGCCAATCCCCAAAAAAAAAGAAGAAGAGGAAGTCATTGAAACGAAAAACCTCGGATATATACAACCGGTATCTCCCACATCGGGAAATCTATAAATCCCGTTTTCCTTTGAGGGTATCTCGGTTGGGAATCGTTAAAATCTCTCGGTAGACCTCTTTTGATATACCTGTCGTATCCCGGTAACGCACCACCTTATCACCTTTGATTCCCGCTATCGTTGCTATCATAGGCTCCGATAGTTGTTTACTGTTCGCTGCTATATTTCTCTCCCCCCTCTTGACTTTCTAGTTTACTGGAGACTTTAAAATACAAGTAGTGACTTGAAGTAAAGTTAAAAGTTAATCCCAATGAAACTAGAATTCAAAATACCTAAAATGACTTGTGATGGCTGTGTAAAGACGATCGCCAAAGCAGTTACCGATGTTGATGCTAAAGCTAAAGTTAGCGCCGATCTCAAAACTAAACTCGTTAGCGTGGAAACAGAAGCTTCTCCAACAACAATTAAAGAAGCTACGATCGCTGTTGGTTATCCTCCTGTAGAAAGTGGCTTTAAGGAAAAATTAATGTTTTGGCAAAAGTAGCGACTGCCCCTCAATCTAATACCGCTCTTAGTAACATAGTAATCATGAACTTAAGATGGATACTTTAACGCTAAAATTACGAGGCATGAGTTGTGCTTCTTGTGCTAACAGTATTGAATCAGCAATTAGCACCGTGCCAGGAGTTAAAGAGTGTAATGTAAATTTTGGTGCCGAGCAAGCCACAGTTAGTTATGACCCAGAAAAAACGAGTATAAAAGCTATTCAAAAAGCAGTTGATGAGGCAGGATATTCAGCTTTTCCTTTGCAAGAACAAGAAATGATTACGGGGGAAGATGATGCCGAAAAATCTGCCCGGAAAGCCGAATCTCGTTCGTTGTTACGGAAAATTGTTGTCGGGGGAATTATTAGTATTATTTTAATTATTGGTTCTCTACCAATGATGACAGGAATTGAGATGGCTGGATTTCCTGCTTGGTTACATAATCCTTGGTTGCAGTTAGCCTTAACTTTACCAGTGCAATTTTGGTGCGGTTATAGTTTTTATGTAAATAGTTGGAAAGCTTTTAAACATCATGCAGCGACGATGGATACGCTAATTGCTTTGGGAACAAGTGCAGCGTTTTTCTACTCATTATTTGTGACAATTTTCCCCGAATTTTTGCTGAATCAAGGATTACTGCCAGAGGTGTATTATGAAACGGCGGCAGTGATAATAACTTTGATTTTATTAGGGAAATTGTTGGAAAATCGGGCGAAGGGACAAACTTCAGAAGCAATTCGCAAATTAATCGGTTTACAAGCTAGAGATGCGCGAGTAATTCGGGATGGACAAGAAATAGATCTACCAATTGCAGAAGTACAAATTAATGATGTCATTTTAGTACGTCCCGGAGAAAAAATCCCTGTGGATGGAGAAATAATTGAGGGGACTTCGACGATTGACGAAGCAATGGTGACAGGGGAAAGTTTGCCCGTAGAAAAGAAACCTGGAGATGAAGTAATTGGGGCGACAATTAATAAAACAGGTAGCTTTAAATTTCGCGCAACCAGAGTAGGAAAAGATACAGTATTAGCTCAAATTGTCAAACTAGTGCAAGAGGCTCAAGGTTCTAAAGCACCTATTCAAAGAATAGCCGATCGCGTAACAGGTTGGTTCGTTCCGGCGGTAATTGCGATCGCGATCGCCACTTTTGTAATCTGGTTTGATGTGATGGGTAATCTGACTTTAGCTTTGATTACCACTGTGGGTGTGTTAATTATCGCTTGTCCTTGCGCTTTGGGACTAGCTACTCCAACCTCAGTAATGGTGGGAACCGGGAAAGGTGCGGAAAATGGTATTTTGATTAAAGATGCGGAAAGTTTAGAATTGGCACATAAAATTAAGAGCGTTGTCCTTGATAAAACTGGTACAGTGACTCAAGGTAAGCCGACAGTGACAGATTATGTGACTGTTTTGGGAACTGCCCACGCAAATGAGTTAAAATTGCTGCGTTTGGCAGCATCAGTCGAACGTAACTCCGAGCATCCCTTAGCCGAAGCTGTGGTCAGATACGCTCAAAGTCAACAAGTAGAATTCAGTGAAGTAAAAGAATTTGAAGCGATCGCCGGTAGTGGAGTACAAGCTATTGTCTCCGAACGTTTGGTACAAATTGGTACTTCTCGCTGGATGGAAGAGTTAGGTATTGACACGAAAGCCTTAGCCCAGCAGAAAGCCGCCTGGGAAGCGTCAGGAAAAACTGCCATCTGGCTCGCAGTGGATGGACGAATCGAAGCTTTAATGGGGATAGCAGACGCAGTTAAGCCCACATCTAGTGCGGCGGTGCAAGCTATGCGAAAATTAGGTTTAGAAGTGGTGATGCTGACAGGAGATAACCAGAAAACTGCCGAAGCGATCGCTAAAGAAGTTGGTATTCCTCGCATTTTCGCCGAAGTACGTCCCGAGCAAAAAGCCGCTAAAGTGAGGCAATTGCAACAAGAAGGGAAAATAGTCGCCATGGTGGGAGATGGAATTAACGATGCGCCAGCCTTAGCCCAAGCCGACGTAGGCATTGCGATCGGGACTGGGACTGATGTGGCGATCGCTGCTTCCGATATTACTTTAATCTCCGGCGATCTGCAAGCGATCGTTACCGCTATTCAACTTAGCAAAGCCACAATGAGAAATATTCAGGAAAACTTGTTTTTTGCTTTTATTTACAACGTTGCAGGTATTCCCATTGCAGCAGGGATTTTATTCCCCATTTTTGGTTGGTTATTCAGTCCCATTATTGCTGGTGGTGCAATGGCGTTTAGTTCAGTTTCTGTCGTCACAAATGCTTTACGTTTGCGGAATTTTCAACCCAAAAATCTGGCAAGTAAATTTTAATTAGCTCCTCTTCAAAATGTTATGAAAATGAAAATGACACAAAAAATATTTAATAGTTTCGCAATTTTGAGCTTTTTCCTAGCACTTAATTCTGGCATGGTTTCCCTAGCTCAAAATTCTTTAAATCATCAGGTAGAAGAGCTGGCTCAGATGGACATGGAAATTCCAGCTTCCGAAACCAAAGTAAGCGAACAATTTCGTCCCATCGAACAACCTTTAGAGTTAAAAATTGCGGTAACTTTAGGCGGTATCGGTTTAATTGGGCTAGAATTATGGTGGTTTTTGTTTGGGAAAACGAAAGCAGCTCAAGCGGAAACCAAATCAGACATTCAAGAATTAACTATTAACGTAGATGGCGGTTACGAACCAAATCGAGTTATTGTCAAAGCAGGTACACCAGTACGGCTACAATTTTTCCGTCGTGATGCGAGTAGTTGTCTAGAAAAAGTCTTGTTACCAGATTTTCATATTGCTAAAGATTTAGAATTAAATCATACCACCTCAGTTGAATTTACACCCGAACAACCAGGAGAATATCAATTTACCTGTGGAATGAATATGTATCGCGGCGTTGTTGTCGTAAAACCCTAAATATTTCGACAAATTTACGTTAGTTTTATCGTGGTTTTTATTCAACTCGATAAACATAATAGTATTCTTCGTAGATAACAATACTTCTCCCGAATTGTTTTAACTTAACTAATTCAACTTCAGGGCTACTTTGTGAAAAATCTTGGGTTGAGACTAAAAGTATTTTTCGAGCAGTTTCTTGTTTGAGATTGCTCACTTTTTCCCATAACTGAAATTCATCGATTTCGTTGCGGCGATCGTTCCAAATTATAAAACTACCAAATCTATTACTTTCAGGATGATAAATTGGTTGCTCCAAATAAGCTGCTAAAGAAGATACAGGAAAGTCAGGATTTCCCACAATTAAAAAATTATCAAACCGATCTTGTTGAAGAAAATTAGCAACTTGTTTACTGACAGTGAAAGGATAAACTAAATCTAAGCTATAAGATAATAAACCAGCAAAAAGATGAATAGACAAAATTAAGCTTAAAAAGAAATTTTTATATTTGCGATTTTCTAATCCTCTCGACAAATGTATAGTTTTACCTGGAAAAATCTTCGCTAACCAATCAAATTTGTAAGCGGAGTTTGCTAACCATAAGCATAGTATAAATAAAATAAATAAATGCCCGTAATGCCTGGGATTTGTAGCAATACCTATCTTGATAGTTAACAAGAGAATTGTCAAGCTGCCCAAAAAATACAAAAACAATATTGTCGGTTTATTGTATAACCAGCTTAAAACAAATAAAATTAGTCCTAAAGATAGAAAGTCTATAATTAATTTCCAAGGAGGCAATACTAAAAGCAAAATACTAGAATTCCAAAAATTATAATCTAAAAAATTAGGCAGAAAGATATAACTTCTTGTCAAAAAATCAAACATCGTTGAAATTCTTTTGAGGATGACGATCGCGAATTCACTGACATCTCTTTTTGATTCTTCTTGAATTACTTTTAGCTCGTCACTAGAGTTTTCAACTGAAATTTCTGGAGCGACTAATTCTTGCTGATTTTCCGGACGAAATAAGGTATTGACAGGGCGGTCTTCAGGGGGTACAAGTTGAGAAATTGCCAAAATAATTCCTAAACTGAAGACAACTATCCCGATAAGTAATTTCTTTTTCGCTGTAGGTGATTCTAAGGATAATTTTTGCTTCAAAAAATATTCAAAGATTAAAGTTGCTCCTAACCAAACAGCGATGAGCAAACTATGAACATTAGTATTGGCTGCTAAAGCTAAAATAAAAAAAAGTAAAACGTATTTTCTATTTCTTTGTTGAAAATAAACGCAAAAAATGAAACATAACAATATTCCTAAAGCATAATTTCTACTAAGGAGCGAATATTCATAAAAGGGGAAATAGCCAAAACTAAATAAAAATTTTTGTAATCTGGTAAAAGGAGAAAACTTAACTAATAAGTAAATTGATAAAGTAGCAATTCCCAAGTGAAAAAATTGCATGATAAGTGGGCGATCGGTAATTTTGTTAAGAAAATATAAACAAAGATGCCAGAGTCCAGGATGTCCTTCATATCTAATATTTTGAAATAAATCTACTAAACTGTTACTATCTCTAGCAATCAGCCAAGCTTGTAGCTCGTCAAACCATAATTCATGGTGAAAAATACCAATAATGCCGAAACAAGCAAAAAGCAAAGTGAGAATGTTGACGAATACATTATCATTAACTGCAATCAATTTTTGTTTGAATTGAGGTATAAAATTGGTAAACATATTTTTCAAATTTGAGTAAAAAACTGCCCGGATTGCTCCGAGCATTAATTAGAGACTATTTGCGACTGAGTTTAATTGTAGTAGTTTGATGAGCACGTTCCCAAAAAAAGCCGAATGTCGCGGCTAATTGAGACAAAAACAACAGCCAGGAAATTATAAATCCAGGTCGCAAGGATGTCTGATTAAAAGGATAGATTAATAAATTCAAATAGAATGATAAAGGTTCTGCTTTAATTGGTTTTGCGGCTCGTTTAGCGCAAACTTTATGAAAGCAAAAAGCACCGCGTCCGTAAAAAAAGTGTTGTCGCCAAAAAGAAGGTAGCGTGAGGTAATGAGCATGATAAATGCAGACTTCTGCGGCATAAATCATGCGATATCCCGATTGTAACCAGCGATCGCAAAATTCCCGATCCTCTGCCGCAGCCAGGGGAAAACAGGTATCAAAACCGCCAATTTTGTGGAAAATTTCCGTAGGAACAGCAATATTATTAGAAGCGAAAAACTGAGCTTTTTCTGAACTATGGTTATAGTAGCCGTAAAGGTAATCAATTAGTTGTTGAGAAGCGGCTGAATAAAGATTAGTAGATAGAGCATTAATCGTTCGTCCCCCAATCAGATAATCAGGTTGAGCAACAAAACGACTAGCAAGTTTATTTAACCAGTCGGGGGCGGGCATACAGTCGTCGTCAGTAAAGGCGAGATATTCACCTTTAGCTTGTTTTGCGCCAGTGTTGCGAGCGCTAGCAGGTCCTGCATTAGCTTGTTTGAGCAAAGTAATCTCCAAGTAAGAGCAAAAAGGACTAACTACAGGTTCGAGAGACATCTGGCTGCCATCATCAACAATAATAATTTCAAAGCGATCGCGCGGATATTTTAGTTTTGTCATTGATTCCAGACAGTTGTTTAGTCTCTCTGGGCGGTTGTAGGTAGGAATAACTATTGAGAAAAAGGGTTGCTGTTGGTTGTTCATCGTCTTTTTGGGAGCCATCTTAGTTTTAGGTATACGAAATTTTTACTTTTTTGACACTAGACCAAGGGAATATGTTCGCTCGAGGTTATTTACTTAACCAGTTTTTTGCGCGACCTAACCATTAAAAGAAGTTGTAACAAATACTGAAATAATTTAGGATTTAATAATTGAATTGCCAATCCATAAGTTATTACTCCGATAACCGTACCAACAATTAGTAATATTTTGGCATCGATCGCCTCTACTAAAAAATATTTAGTTAGAAAAATTACAGCCGCCATGATTAACGTTGCGATCGCTGGAGTCACAAATTGCTGTAAGTATATCAAAATAGGTACGCCAATTACTCTGTTGATAGCTCCCAAGCCAATAGGAAATACCAAATATATACTAATCACATAGGCACAAGCAACTGCCGCAATACCCCACTTAACTACCAACAAACAAGCAATTAAAGTAAATATTGCTTCAAATAAAGTTAACCAAAGTTTCCAAATTGGCTTACCCATAGCCATGAAAACAGAAGTATTAAAATAAGAAAGGGAATGAATAATTCCCGCAAAAGCGAGAACTCGCATGACGGGAATCGAGGATATCCATTGCTCTCCAAATACTGATACCACAAGCTCAGGTGTCAATGTTGCCATACCGACAAAAGCGGGAAATGCAACCAAACTAGTCAACTCTGTCACCCGATAAAATGCTTGGCGAAAGCGTTCTGGTTCTTCTTGTAGCTTAGAAAAAGTGGGTAGTGCTACCTGGTTGCTGGTTCCGATTAACAACTGAGTCATTACCTGTAATACCCGATAGGCGATCGCGTAATATCCTAAAGCCACTTCTCCTAAAAAATAACCAATTAGTAAGTTATCGGAACGTTTATTGAAAAATTTTAGAAATTTTAATCCTATTATATTAATACCAAAGCTAAATAAATCTCGAAAATGTTGCCCAGAAAACTTAAAGCTTGGTCGCCAATCAACTGCTTGCCACATAATCAAAACTACGACAGATTCAAAAACCATTTGCTGGCTAACAATACTCCAAACTCCCAACCCAGCAACAGCCATAATAATTCCAACTAAGCCACTAATAAAAATAGCTATTAGAGTCCGAACTGCCATTATCTTGAAAGCAAGTTCTCTACTTAAAATTGCCTTATGTACATGACCAATAGAATTGACAAAAAATAAAAAACACAAGCACTTTAAAATAGGTATTAGTTTTGGTTGAGCGAAGATTCCAGCAATATATTTAGCACCAAGAAAACCAATTATTGTCAGCAATACACCGCCGATTAAATTAGACCAAAAAGCAGTATCTAAGTGTTCGGGTTCCAGTTTGCTACGCTGAATTAAAGCTTTGGTAAAACCTTGTTCGGTAAAGATTTGCATGAAAGCCAAGAAGACATTGGCTAAAGCTACTAAACCAAAGGCTTCAGGAGTTAGTAACCGGGCTAAAATTAAAAATACAATTAAGGAAACTGCCTGACTACCCCAGTTTTGAATTACTGACCAAACTACACCTTTAACTGCCTTTTGTTTGATACTCATGCTGAATTTTTACCTAACATAATTAACCGTTATTTTTGATAAAAACTACTCCGAAAAACTCTCGCCTTTTCAAAACAATGAGGTATGGAAGCTTGTTTCTTTCCTCAAAGTTAATCGAGCCCCAGGCTTATGAAAAGTGTTCTTTAGCATAGGAATACAATAACAAGTCGTACTGACAATTTTCTTCTATCTTCCGTCGAACTGATTCCTTGATTTCGGGTTTAGGAACCGGATTTTTATTCATATGTGGAACCTTCACATTCAGGTCGAACTTTTGTCTTAATTCATTTCTAAATCCGTCCAAATCATCCAAAAAACCAACTACACTAAATTTTAATAAGTTTTCCTTGGCAACTTTCAATTTTTCATTAGGATCTGTATAATTTTGGCGAGAAAAATTGCCAAAATAGTTGATGTAGCTTTGTCCTCTCCGCTTCCCCCTAACGGATTCAATAAAATCTTCCAAACTCTCACTAACTCTAGCATGGTCTTCTGGTTTGAAGGCATCAAAAAAATATTGAGAAATATACCTTTTTACCGGATCTCTCAAGATTGTAGTCCAGGAATACCGATCTTGATAAGCTTCCCAAACATCTTGATTAAAATGAAAATGTCCCGAAATATACTTTGTACCTTTTGCCATTTCAAGAAGCAAAATAGATTCCCGGAGTGCAAATTTGTCATACTTTCTCTGGACTTTCTGCTTTTTATTAACATTTTTGACTGCTTGGCTGGTTAATATCGGGTTGACTTTATAGCTATTTTTTTTTCCATAATCAATTCTCAGAGAGCGATCGACTGATGTTCCTCCCGTTTTGGGGATGTGCATAAAGATAATACCTGGTTTCTGCGAACTCAAAAATTTATGTGCTTGAACTTTTAAGCTTTTAATTATCATCGAGCGGATTCCTTTTGGTAGGCTAATGAATAAATTATTGAGATTATTTATGTTATCATGTATGTGTAGATTTATGGTAAAATATTTCCTGACAGGAGCGACTGTTATTTATAAACACCAATATTTAAATCGATCCCCTGTATGTTTTCTCAATCGCTCGATATCTTTTTGGAGATAATTAATTAGTCTTGCTCGTAATTTTTCATCTAAGTTAGGTCGCGATATTTGCTCAGAAAAAGGAAAATAAATCAATTTTTCCAGATGATATCTAATTTCTGGTGGCATCTTTTTAATTTTTTTGAATAAATTAGTTTGAGATAATAATTCTCCCCATTTATTTTTTCTTCTCTTGAAAACCGAACTATGCAAAGTTTTAGTAGTTTGACTAAAGTCAAATTCTGGTTCGATATTTAAAAAATGACCAACTTTTTCCAGAGTTAACTGAGGCTGATTTGATAAATTTTCCAAGGTAATAACTAAGATATTTTTCTCTGGAAAATATTTTAAATATTGCTCAAGTTGACTATAGTAACTACTACGGCTAATGTAAGAATTGTCTTCAAAATTTGCTAAAGCTTCATTTATTGAACGAGTTTCTTTTCCAGTCGCATATTGGTGAATATAATTGGAAATAATTCGCTCAACTGGATCGCGGAGTATATAGATTAATTTTGCTTGGGGAATCACAGAGTACATTCTCTCTGGTACATTCTCCCAACGTGGATAATTAGTATAGTTAGGTGAAGACTCTCCATAAATTTTAGCTTCACCAACAAAATGCGATTTATACCACTCAATTCCCAGTTGCCACTTTTTTTTGCCGAGAAAAAAATCTAACTCTTTTTCTCGTGACATCGAAATTTGGGGATGAGAGTTGAGGTAATGATGTAGGCTAGTAGTACCACATTTCATTGCACCAATAATAATCAAATTGGGTAAGGTTCCTGCTTGATTTTTGGCAACGATTGGCGACTTGAGAAGATTAATCATTTTTCAAAATGTTTTCCGAGTTTGATAATTTATCTGCTTGAACCTGTTCTTGTCTCGATTGTCAAGTTACCATTGTTTTTCCCGAAAAATTTGGGTTATTAGCCCCGTCCCGATCGGACGGCTTGATGCTAATCTGAGTGAGTAAGTACCGTCGCGCAGACAGGAAAAATGCTCGTCGAGGGTAAAGAGATCGGGGTTGATACTATGTGTATCGGCTAGACTCTCCCAACGAAGCGAGAATCCACTCGCCTTTAGGCAGGGGAGTTGTCAACGATGTAGTCTGGAGTAAATGCTGACCGAGACGACGTGCGAGCGCCAAGATGGTGAAGGTAGGAGAATATGACGGTCCAGTAGGAAACACTGCCGAACTAGCCACATAGAGATTTTCAGTACCAAACACTCGACAATCGGTGTCAACCACACCCTCTTCAGGACGGCTAGCCATCCGAGTTGTACCCATTTGGTGGGCTGCGTCGGTCATGTTCTCTAAACTTGGTGGTTTGTCCCCGAAGTCAAAAGTTCCCAGTCCAACTTCTGCAAAGCGATGGGTTAAGAGTTCGAGTGTTTTTGCCATCGATCGCCGATCTTGGTCGGTGAAGCACCAGTCAACCTCCAGCTTTCGTTGCCCAAGTGCATCACATTCTGTTCCCAGCTTAAGACAACTAGCCTTTTGTGGGGCTTGCTCGGTAACAAACTTAACTCGGTAGGCAGCGATCGCACCATTACCATCTCGACAAACGGGACGACCCCGCAAGGTGCGCCATAATCGTTCTATTGGCTTCTCGTAAATGGGCTTCAAGTACAAAACGTGTTCGAGCAACTCATGTTCTTGCTGGGTGGCATCATCCAACGCAAAACAAATGCAAAAACGTGGCTTTGGCGCATATTGCAGTTCGCGAGCATATTCTCTAGTTAGATTACCTGGCTTTAGTATTCCGGTGTGGTGCTTAGGATGGTCAGTGTAGAAACGACCTACCAAGTCGTGCTGATTACCAATTCCACCAGGAAGTTGACGGTCCGAGGAAAGTAAAATACGTGCAGTTTCAAACGCTCCCATTGCCAGGATAATTGTCTCCCCTTCAACGATAATTTCTCGACCTTCAAGAGAACGACAAACAACCGCACTCACGCGCTGACAGGAAGCATCGAGAGTCAACTCAGTGGCAGTTGCACCGAGTATAACGTGCAAGTTTTGCGAGCGTCGCATCTCATCGCCAAAGCGTATCGCCGTGCGCGTGGGTGTCTGCTCCCAATAAAAGCTGCTCATTTTCAAACCTTTTGCCGCCAGCTTTCCTCGCAGTTCCATAATTTCCGGACGTACAGCTTCTGCTTCTAAGTCGCCGAAACCGTAATCTTTGGCTGCGGAACGGTAGTGTTCTAAAAGATCGCTGAAGCTTATCGGCCAACCACTGTTAGCAACCCAAGGTCTACCGTCAAAATCTGAAGGTTGCAGGTATTTCCATTTCCCCGTCCAAACGTTACTCGTACCGCCAAACTGACGCACGCGACTGACTCCCCGTAACTCTGGTGGCAGGTATTGATGGTAGTAGGAGTTTGGGTTTAACTCGCGATGGCGTTTGCCCAGAAATATGACATCGTTTAATGTTTGGATCGAGGGATCGAAGCGATCGCGTCCGCTTTCCAAAAGCACCACTTGGCGATCGTGTCGCGCCAGATGGGTTGCTACCTCAGCACCAGCAATACCAGAGCCAACCACAACAACTTGCCCTCGCAATTTCGTTTGCTCGCCCATTTCGAGAATATCGGTAATCATCTAACCTCCCCCTGAAAAACATCTCATTTAGTTTTGCTTAAGTAACTTTTGCTGAAATTTTGGCATTCTACTTAACAAAGCTTTTTTGAAAGGCGAAACCATCCGACCTAGAGTATGAATAGGATGAACGCCCATTGCCTGACTGAAACTTTTAACTGCTTCAAGCTTCTGACCGGAATCATAAGATTTCATGGCATGATCGTAAATAAAATTAGCAAACATTTTGGGATGGGCTTCAAACAGCGCTCTATGCTTACTAATTAAACGATGAAAATTAACCTGACGGCGGGATGGATCGCTCGAAACACGAAAACTTTGATGGCTAAGTAATTGATAAGTTACTGTAGGTATTCCTTGAAGGGAACAAACTTGATTAAGTCTTAAAAAAAGTTCTGTGTGTACCCGAGAAGAAAACGACTCATCAAAACCACCAATACTCAAAAGTACCTCCTTTTCCACCACCATTGTCTGTTTACAAAAAAAAGACTTTTCCGGTTCAATCTCTTCGAGACAAAAGTGGGAACCTTTGGGTAAAGTTGGCGGAATCCGAGTTTTTTTTACCCAGCCATCTTCGCTCACTACCTCAACCCCCGATAGCGCTGCTACAGGTTTTGGTAAAGTGGTATTAGCCAGCGCTTCTAAAGAAACTTCTGCCATGTGAGGAAGTAAAATATCGTCATCATCCAAGTAAGTAATCCAATGACCGTTTGCTGCTTTCGCACCCACATTACGAGCTGCCGAACCCCCTTTGTTTTCCGGTAGCCGAATGATTTTCAGTTTTGGATGTTCGGGTAAATTAACAGGTTGCGGGGAAGCGTCATCAACGACAATAACTTCAAAATCTGCTCTTGTTTGAGCTAAAGCGCTATTAACAGCGATAGGCAAAAGATGAGGACGATTATAGGTGGGAATAATTATACTAAGAACAGGTTTATTCATTTGGTTTTTCCCAATAATTAGGAAATATTAACTTTGGAGACTGACATGGGGTTGAGATGGACTTTTAGGTAGACTTTGTAATCTTTGACGCTGTTGATGAGCGTGACGGTTGGTGAGATAACGGTTAAAGATATGCTCAAAACGCGCGATCGCTCTTGCTAATAAATCGCTTCCTACTCCCAATGAAAGACGACGCGCTAAAGGATAAATAATTGTGCCATAACGTCGCCATCCCTGTTGTTTATATTTTGCCTGAAAATAACCATCTTCTGCTAAATCCCATTTCTGACGAATTCGGTTTAAACTCGCCATTTGCCAAGCATTACTCCAACGCAGCATATAAAAGTGTAAATCAGTAAATTCTAAAGGTGGACCCGGTACATAAGTGACAATGGACGCGGGTTCAAAATACACTTTTTCCCCTATTTCTCGTAAACTCATACAGAAATCTAAGTGTTCTTTGGTATTCATAATTGCTTCATCAAGTAAACCTACTTTGTCAAAAATGGAGCGACGAACCAAAACACAATGAAATTCTGCTAATTCTGTGGGAGTACGTTTTAAGTCATTGTAAATATCTTTGACTTTTTTACCTTGCTTATACATCTTTTCCCGCAATCGCCTTCTTCCCATTTTGTCCACCAAAATATGAGATTCTCCTCCAGCAAAGTGAACAATTTCATGCAATGGTTTTTCTTGACACATCAATGGTCCAACTACTGTTGCTTCTGTTTCTTCTGCACACTGTAAAAGCGCTTTTAGCCACCCTGGAGTAACGACTACATCATTATCTGCAAAGACAAGATAATCTGTGGTAACTTGGCTCAAGCCTAAATTTCTAGCTTGGTTGGGAGTTAGATAATAATCTGTGCGTAATAGTTGAAAGTTTTTTTCCTCTGCTTGCTGTTGTAAATAACTGCGAACTTTTGCCGGAGAATTTCCATCAACATACACTAATTTAAAGGGAATTTCGGTATGCTGATAGATACTTTCTAAAGATTCTTGAGTACAGCTAAATCGTTCGCGAGGAACGACAACAATTGTTACTTTTGGTTCTTGTGTCATAGCAAATAGTCCTTTAATTAGATAGAGTTACTAAGTCTGATTTTAAATCTCGATTGGCTAAGTTAGAATTGAGAATTTGCTGATAAACTTGAACTAATTTATCATTAAGCATGTCTAAATCGTAGTATTTTTCCACATAAGCGCGACCTGCTTTTCCCATCTCACACCATTGTTGGGGATTTTGAATCAGATAGTTTAATTTTTCGGCTAAAGCTTCGACATCTCTCTCCGGTACGAGAAAACCTGAAACTCCATTTTCGACTAATTCGGGAATTCCTCCATGATAGGTACTGATAACTGGTAATCCCATTGCCATTGCTTCTTTCAAAACATTAATCGGTGCATCTTGATTACCATCTTTTGCGGTCACGCTAGGGGCTATAAATAGATGAGATTTATCTAAAATTTCAACGATCTCGCGTTCATTTTTCCAGCCTAATAAATTAACAATATTTTCGATTCCTAAATTATGAATTAGGTTTTGTAATTCTTCCTTTAATTCCCCATCTCCGATAAGATTATATTCTAAATTAGGGTTGATTTTTGCTTGTTGAGCAATGGCACGAATGCTATATTCAATACCTTTCTTTTCTACTAAACGACCTGTGGTAGCAATACGAATTATACCATCGGGAGAGGGATAGCGTGGTTTAAAGATAAAGCGCTGACAATCTAATCCAGAAAAGTGTACTCGAATCAAATTTTCATGGCAACCGAGGTTAATCGCTTTTTCTCTAAAAAATTCGCAGTTAGCTAAAAAAAAGTCACCTTGTTTAAATAACTCATCATAAATATTAAGTCCTTTTCTTTTAACAAATGTGCTGATATCGTAACCTCTAAAAATAGTAATTAATTTGGCAGACGGAGCATTCATTTGACGAAATGCCATTCCTCGAAAAGCAAGATGTCCAAATTGACAATGAATAATATCGTAGACTTTATCTAAATTAGGAATAGCAGTATATAGTAACCACAGGGAAATAGCTTGATTGCCATACTTGAAGACATTTAATGCTTGTAAAGTTAATTGAGGATTTTGGAAACTCAGTTTTAATCCTAAACGTAATCCTTTAATAAATCGATAAAACAAATTGTCTGGAATATCAGGAAGATAGTAAGTTTTAGCTAAAAGATTGTATTTTTCTACTGCTGGATGAACATTATTTATATTTCCTCGTTTATCTGCATAAATATCTACTTGATGACCGCGATCGAGTAAACCTGTTATTTGATTTAAAATAAATGTTTCCGATAAAAGCGGAAACTCGGTGACAATAAAAGCAATTCGCATTGTTGTTTTAACCTACTATCAAATTCTAGCTGATACGCTACCTAATTGCAGTTTAATAATTTCTAAGGCAGTTACATATCTGACAAAAAACATAGCTAAACAAACTTGCAATTTTTGGTTGAATCCCGAAAGTTGAGTATTTCTCCAAGAATTAATAATAAACATTACAGGAGGAACTAAATTTTTTGACAGATTAATCAAGAATATTAACTGTTTTTGTAGTTTTGAAGATGTTTGCTGAAGTTGGCGATCGTAGCTACCTGCTGCTAAACGAATTGACCTAAAATACAATTGTTTCCAGGACGTTCTTGCTGGATGAAGTACGCGAACATCTTCAGCATAAATTTGAGGGTATCCTTGTTGGTAAACTCGGTATCCCCACTCTAAATCTCCATTAGATTTGAGAGTATTATTAAATTTACCCACACGGTCGAAAACTTTTTTGAAAGTAAAAATATTAGCAGTAGCACCACCATGTTTTTCTGCTAAGAGTTTTTCTTGGGGAAATGCTGTAATACTTTCATAAAGTTCCACAGGTGTAGGTTGAACCATATTTTGAAAAAATAGTTCAATTTTCCCTGCTACCAACCCACAATTAGGCACTTTCTGTAAATTTTCTACTCCTTTTTCGAGCCAATTATGGTTAGGAATACAATCAGCATCGGTAAAGGCAATAATCTCTCCTTTGGCTATTGATAATCCTTGATTGCGAGCGGCATAAGAACCGGGGGTACTTTCAGAAGTAAAGCAGGTTTGAGTAAATTGATTGACTATTTTTTTGATATTTTCTGCATCATCAGAACCATTATCAATAACTATTACTTCGTAGCAATTTTTCGGATAGGTTTGACGAGCGAGTGCTGCTAAACAAAGTTTGAGATGTTCCGCATGATTGTAAACGGGAACGATGACTGATACAAATGGGCTAAAATCATTCATTTTAACGATATTTTCCTAAAACTAAATTAAATAAATCTTAGCCGAGGGATAAATTGTTGACAGGGTAATTTTTTCTATTCCCTATCAACTAATTTTATTTTATTTCATTGCTACTAATTCGGGGTTTTGCCGATTTTTCCATTGTTCTTTGGTGAATTCTTCGTGATAAGAACGTTCGGTATTAACGTTCCACAAATCATGGTTTTCTCCGAGTAAATTCTTGGCTGCTAGTAGTGCAGTTAGCATAGAATGGTCTTGATTATTGTAACGGTGCATACCATTCCGACCAACTGTTTGTAAATTCTCAAAAGTTTGTAAGTAATCTTGAATAACTTTTAAATGTTGGCGATATTCACCGTCATAAACAGGATAAGCTTTGTGCTGGCGAATAACTACTCCGTCTTCAATTTTCTTAATATCATCGAGCAAACCAAGATTAACTATTTCGTTGCTGGCAAGGTCAATCAATTCTGTATCGGCTAGTTCCCAAATTTGGTCGCCTTCGCTACAAAAGTATTCCATACCTAAGCAAGTTTTACTAGCATTAGGAACCATTGCTGGACTCCAATTTTTGAAGTTTTGAATGCGTCCTACTTGAAATTCTGGGCTATGAATGTAAATCCAGTTATCGGGGAATAAGTGTTTTTCGTTGATGATGAGCGAAACAATTAAGAAGTCGCGGTATTTTAAGCCTTGGGCGGCTTTTAATACTGGTTCTGGTGGTGGTGGATTAAGATTTTTAACTAAGGCAGTTACGGGCATACTGGAGATAAAATTATCGCCGCTAATGTGAAAGTTTTCGCCATCTTTAACTGCGGTAATACTTTTAATCTGTTTACCTTCTCTTTGAATGCTGACGACACCTGTATTAAGATAAACTGGAGCGCCTTTACTTTCGATTATTTGTTGAAAACGCTCCCACATCATGCCTGGTCCGAGGATAGGGTAGTCAAATTCTTTGATTAGGGTTTTGGTGTCGTTGGTTTTAAACAAAGCATTAGTCATGGCTTTTTTCAGGGATAAGCCTTTAATTCTTTGTGCTGCCCAATCTGCTTGAATTTTCGTACAGGGAATGCCCCAAACTTTTTCGGTGTAGGTTTTGAAGAAGGTTTGGTAAAGACGTTCGCCGAAGCGATTACTTACCCACTGTTCAAAGTTTTCTTCGACGGGATGGGGGAATAATTTTGCTTTTACATAACTGGCTAAGATGAGGGAACTATTGATAATTCCTAAGTTAGAAAGGGCGTTGGTTGCTTCTAGTGGATAGCTGAAAAATTTGCCGTCGTAATAGATTCTGGAGAGGCGAGGAACTTTGATAAATTCATCGGCAAGAACTTCTTGCCAAAGTTGTTGAACTTCGGTAACTTTGGTAAAAAATCGATGTCCGCCAATATCGAAGCGATAGCCTTTGTAGACTTCGGTACGCGAGATGCCGCCGACTTGAGTTGCTTTTTCTAAGACTACTGGTTTAATGCCATGTTTAACTAGTTCGTAAGCTGCGGTTAAGCCCGCAGGTCCGGCACCGATGATTACAGCAGAATGGTGTTGCATGGTAGATGATTATTAATGGTATGGGAATAGTTTAATTTTCGGGCTTGGGAATAAGGTTATCTCGACAGATATTGTGTGTGATTCTGTCTCAAGAAAGAGAAGAAGAAAATTCTTTTTGTTTTCAGTTCATTGTATGAGTGGCGGATGAAACCGATGGCAAAGGCTAAGGCGCTATAAAAGTAGTAAAACCAGTGCCAGGGAATAGTTTGAGCGGCAAATAATAGACCGCGTTTTTTCAGGAAGAAATGATAAACTTCTAGATTGAGAGTAAATAGTACGATCGCAATTGTTGCGGCGATCGCTGCTAGTCCGGGTAACCACCAGGCACTTATTAATGCACAAATAAAGATATATGTCAAGACGGCACTGAGACGATGAGATGTTTGCAAATTTAAGTCGTTATTCAGAGAGTGCGATCGCAAGATTAAGGCTGTCCAAGGTAGGGCGCGATAAAAGAATTCTGCTTTCAGTAAGGAAATTGGACTCCAATGCTTTAAATGCTTGACTTGGATATCTTTGCAAAGTCGAATTTTGTAACCTGCGGCTTTGAGGCGATAGCCGAGTTCGATATCTTCGACGCAAGGAAGGCGATAATTTTCGTCAAAACCACCGAGGGAAAGGAAAACATTTCGCCGGATTGCACCGCAAGCACCCCAAAATGTTGAGGCGTTTTCTTTTGCTGTTTGATGGGTATAGTGATGGAAAAGATTTTTATACTGAGAAAGAAAATTACTTGCTCCTGGTGCATCGTCGTAGGAACCAATTAAAGCACTTATATTGGGATGATGCTCAAAAAAGGTGGCGACTTGGGCGATCGCGTCAGGATTAATTTCTACATCAGCATCGATAAAAAAGAGAATGTCGCCAGTTGCAGCTTTTGCTCCTAAATTTCTTGCTCGTGCTGGTCCTCCTGCTTGTGGTAATTTAATTACTAAAGCGCCAAATTCCTCAGCTACTTGTCGCGAGCCATCTGTATCGCCGTCAGCCACAACAATCACTTCGTGGGGTAAAGGTAGCGCTTTTTTTAGGGCTGATAAACATCTACGGAAACTTTTGCCTCCGTTATACACAGGAATAACAACTGAAACTGATAAGTTTAGTGGTGTTAGCATAACTCAGTTAAATTACAAAAGTTTCCAATTTCAAAAGCGGTCGATCCGCTAATAATTATCTCTTCCGCAATTCTATTTATATTGTTTACGTTAATTTGTAAAGTTTCTATAAAGTTGGGTAGTTTTACGATGAAGTTTAAATAAAACTTTCTTCGAGCTTACTCGTTGAGAAAATTTTCATTAGATTGCAACTATCTTTTGATTGAGGATCGAATCTCAAGTCTCTTTCTCAGGAGAGATTTGAGAAAAATAATTGATTAGTGTTAACTCCTTGCTTGAATCACTGAAGTGATAGTTGTCAATACTATGATAGCTAGTAACGCTCGACTAGTTCAAGGTCGAAAAGTCCTGGTTATTTTCATGAGTTTTTCACAAAGAACACCTATTTTGATAACTACACTGGCTAACTTTAAATAGCAAAACAACGAAGATTATGAGCAAAGAGTCACTCGTACCCCATCAGGGTTTCATCTTTCAACTGAACGCCTATGCCCAAAAGCAATTTACGGGCAGACTAGATATACAGATGGTAACCGGGCAAAAATACAGTTTGTATTTAAGCTTTGGGCATTTAGTCTGGGCAACGGGTGGAATACATCCAGTGAGACGCTGGCGGAGACAGTTAGTCAAAAATTGTCCGACGATTAATCTCAAAAGGCTAAGGCTACCGGAAAACGAGCAATGGGAATGTTGGGATTACTATCTGCTAATGCTTTTGGCGAAACGAGAAAAACTTAACTATCAGGCGATCGTGGCGGTTATTCAAGGTATTGTTGAGGAAGTTTTGTTCGATATTTTCCAAACGATGCAATTAACGCAGAATTTACTGGCTGTGGTTAGGAAAGAAGAAATTACAGAGGTATTCAATTTCCTCGCCAACCCAGAAAACCAGTTGGAAACTTTTGAAATTAGCTTTTATGCTGGTTTGCGTCCTTCTGCTGAAGGGATTTTACCGCCTAGATGGATGTTAGATGTAGATGCAGCATTAAGGCAAACAGACCAAACTTGGCAGCAATGGCAACTAGCAGGTTTGAGAGATTTGCTTCCGGATCTTGCCCCAGTAGTTAAGCAAACCCAACAACTAAAAAAGCAAATTTCTGCCGAGACATCGAAAAATATGATGCAATTACTCGACGGAAAACGATCGCTACGGGATTTGGCTGTCTTACTCAAACAAGATTTAGTTTCGTTTTGCCAAGCTTTACTTCCCAATTTGTACTCTGCGGATCTCACCTTGGTCAAGATACCCGATTTAGTTAGTCTAAATTGGGCTCGAGTTGGCGCCAAAAAATCTAATCAAGGTGCGATTGTTGCTTGCATCGACGATAATGCGGAGATCTGTAGAAGCGTCGAAGCGATCGTTACTGAGTTTGGTTTTCGCTTTCTGGGGATTCAAGAAACACTGCAAACCATACCCCTGCTAGTAAAAAATAAGCCCGATCTAATTTTTCTCGATTTAGTGATGCCGATCGCTAATGGTTACGAAATTTGCGCTCAAATTCGTCGGGTAGAAAGTTTGCGTGATATCCCGGTGGTTATTCTGACTGCTTGCGATGGGATTATCGATCGCCTGCGAGCTAAAATGGTTGGTGCTTCTGGTTTTCTTAGCAAGCCAGTCAATGCCGAAAAATTGTTATCGGAATTAGAAAAACATGGGCTAAAGGTTTAATCTGCGTGCGAGGTGATGAGTAGTAGCGATCGCTTAGCAGTAGAAACTGCTAGTGGCATTACTCACACCAAAGTCATAGTAGGAATGCAGAAAGTGAATGAAACTGCGTTTAGTTTCAAAGTATTAGTCTAAACTATTAATTATAAACTATTAATGAAATTTTGCCCCAAATATTGACTTTGCACGCCTAATCTGCTGTGAAAATTTTGCTGATCGAAGACGATACCACTTTAGCGGAACTAATCAAACAGACATTGCTCGAACAGCATTATTTGCTTGATGAAGCAATTGATGGTCAAACAGGATGGGAATTAGCAAAATCTTACCAATACGATTTAATTTTGCTCGATTTATTTTTACCGAAACTCGATGGGATTAATTTTTGTCAGCAGTTACGACAAAGTGGCGATCGCACGCCAATTTTATTAATGACAGCTTATGATAGCAGTACCAGAAAAATTGCTGGATTGGATGCTGGCGCTGACGATTATTTAGTCAAACCCTTTGATTTAGAAGAATTATTAGCTCGGATTCGGGCTTTGTTACGTCGAGGCAATGATTCGCTACCGCCAGTGCTAGAATGGGGCGATTTGACTCTCGATCCGGCTAGCTGTACCGTTACTTATCAAGGAGAAACTTTACATCTAACTGCTAAAGAATACGCGCTTTTAGAGCTTTTTTTACGCAATCCGCAGCGAATTTTTAGTCAAAGTGCGTTATTAGATCGGGTTTGGGCTTGGGACACTTTTCCTTCAGAAAATGCGGTACGAACCCAGATCAAAAGTTTACGACAAAAACTGAAAAAAGCGGGAGCAGCAAAGGATTTAATCGAAACTGTCTACGGATTAGGATATCGCCTCAGAGCAACCGAAGTTCAATTGTCAAAACCGAAGCAAATTGAGCAGGAAGCGAGTGAATTTCGAGCTGCAAACAAGTCCCGACTGCAAAAGACTTGGGAACAGAATCAAGATAAATATCGCGCTCGCTTGGCGATCGTCATCAAAGCCGCGAATAAATGGCGAGAAGATAATCTTAGTGAGACTCTACGCGAAGAAGCATTGCGCGAGCTTCATACTCTCAAAGGTTCCCTAGGTTGTTTTGGTTTAGCGCAAATCTCTTCTCTGTGCGAGCAAGTTGAACAAAGTTTCCAAGCTGCAACTAATCTTACTTCGATTGAAGTGCAACAGTTACCTGAACTGGTTGGCAAATTACAACAACAACTAGAAGAGGTTAATTTTCTCTCCCATGAAAAGCCAGAATCTCAACTACCGCCGCGTTTATTAACTTTTCACAGACAAATAAAGACAACTATTCAACATACTCCTCGAATTTTGATGATCTCTGGAGATATCCCTTTAACCAACAGTTTGACTGAGGAAGCGAGAATTTGGGGAATGCAAGTATCCTCAGCAAGTAATCATACTCAAGTGCAACAGTTGCTGGGAAAAAAGCAACCGGATCTAGTTTTGCTAGACTTAAGTTTGACCGACTCAGCCGATTGGGGATTGGCTTTACTCCAAGAACTTGGAACTGCTCGACCTCCAGTTCCCACAATAGTTTTAACTGCTGAAGATAGTTTCACCACTCGCTTACAAGTCGCTCGTTTAGGTGCAAAAAGTTGTTTGCACAAACCAATTACTCCCACTCAAGTTATCGAAAATATCCATAACTACCTCCAGCAATACAGTCTTAACGTTGCGAAAATTATTATTGTCGATGACGATCGCCCGATCTTAACTTTATTGCACCAAGTTCTAGAACCGTGGGGATTTCAGCTCACTTTAGTTAACGATCCCCAGCAATTTTGGTCGATCTTGACAGAAGTTAATCCTGACTTAGTGATTCTCGATTTAGAAATGCCTGGTTTGAGCGGGATCGATTTATGTCAAGTCGTTCGCAACGATCCCCAGTGGGAGAATTTACCCATACTCTTTCTCTCAGCTTATAGCGATCGCGCAAACATCCAGCAAATATTTGCTGTAGGTGGTGATGACTACATTCCGAAGCCGATTATTGAGTCAGAATTGATTGCACGAGTCTTAAATCGCTTAAAAAGGATGCAAACTCTCCGCAAATTTGCACAAATCAATCACTGAAAACAATTATAAAAAATTAACTAAACTTGAGATAGAAGAGTCAAAATAAGATTGACGTTAAAATAGCGACTTTTTTATGCAGTCTCCTAACCATCCCAGGAACTCAGCCGAAAACTCAGAACGTCAATTGCTGGAAGAAAAGCTGCGCGCGAACGAAGCTGAACTGCGTAAACTTTTGGCAGCAATGCCAAATCTGGTATTAGTTCTCGATGCCGAAGCAAAAACGATTAATGTGATTCCCACGCTGGCAGTTATTTCTCCCGATGCTGATGTGGAACTAATCGATTTAACTATCGAACAATTTTATCATTCCCAGCGATCGCCAATTTTTTTGAGCCAGATTCGACAGGCATTAGCTAGCCAAGAAACTGTCCAATTCGAGTATGCTTTAGAACGCGATCGCGAGCAAATCTGGTTTGCTGCCAATATTTCTCCCTTATCCGCAGAGTTAGTAATTTGGGTTGCCAAAGAAATCACCGAAAGCTATCAAGCTAGAATTGCTTTACAACAAGCACGTCAAGACTTAGAACAACGAGTAGAAGAACGTACCGCCGAATTACAAGCGAGTGAGTCACGGTTTCGACGATTAGCAGAAAATGCCAAAGATGTAATTTATCGCTATCGCCTTCTTCCCCATCCAGAAATAGAATATATCAATCCAGCGATCGCTGCGGTCGTCGGTTATACGGCGGCAGAATTTTATGCCAATCCTGACTTACTTTGGCAAATTGTTCGCCGCGAGGATCGCCAAATTTGGCAAAGACAAATCAATTGTGTCGGCGATCGTCGCAATTCTTTACTAATTCTACGGTGGCTGCACCGAGATGGTAGAACTATTTGGATCGAACAACACAATACCTTTATTGAAGACGATCGAGGAGAAGTTATAGCGATTGAAGGTATTGTCCGCGATATTAGCCGACAAATAACCAGACAACAACCAAAACTTTTCCCCATTAACTCAAGACTCAAAACTCAACAGTTAGGAATTGATTTCACTCTGCCATACTCACTACCTGCATGGATAGCAGGATTAGTAACTACTTGCGTAACACTGACAATTGAATTCTTACGTCAGTCAGGAATTACTGTTCCCGTGCCATTTTTATTAATTATCGTCGCTGCGGTACTCTGTGGTAGTTTTGGGGGATTGAAATCCGGATTAGTCAGTGCTACAGTCTGGATCGTTTATTTAATTTGGGCTGCGTCGGTTCCCTTCGGTCCACCCACCTTAACCGGAGGAGTGTTAGAAGTTAGTTTAGGCGCGATCGCGGTTTTACTAGTAGCAGTCATTCAAGGACAAAAACAAGACCAAAATAACCAACTTACCAAAGCTTTACGCTTCGCCCACAATAGTCTAGATCGGCGTGTCGAAGAACGTACTGCCGCCCTAGAAAAAAGTAACGAAATTTTGCGAGAACAAATTGCCCATCGTCAAGCCGCAGAAACCGAACTGAAAAAACGTACTGCCGAACTTCAGGCGATCGCCGATAATGCTACTGATTTTATTGTCCGTTTTGACCGGCAATTGCGCCACATATTTGTTAATCAAGCTCTTACTGAAGCAGTGGGAATTTCCGGGGAAGAATATTTAGGCAAAACTAATGAAGAACTAGGAATGTCTCCGGAACTTTGTCGTTTTTGGAATCGGAAATTAGCAGAAGTTTTTCAGACAGGTAAAAGTCAACAAATTGAATTTGATTTCCAGACATTCAATGACGTGCGTACCTTTCAATCGACGCTCGTTCCCGAAAAAAACCACGATTCGCAAGTGGAAACTGTGCTGGGAATTACTCGCGATATTACTGCGCATAAAAAAACACAAGAAAAATTAGAAAGATCCGTAGCAGAACGCACTATTGAATTACGTCAAGCGAATGAAGAATTACAAAATGAATTGCAATATCGACAACAGATCGAAACAGCCCTTCGAGACTCTCAACAACAGTTGCAGGCAATTTTAGATAATACTCCCGCAATTATTTATTTGCTCGACAAAGAACAAAAATATCTGCTGATTAATCGTATGTACGAGCAATTATTTAATATTAGTCAAGAGCAAATCAAAGGTCAAAGCATTTATGATATTTGGGCTGAAGAATTTGCCGATAAATTCCAGGAAAATGATCGCCAAGTTATTGAAAATAAAACTTCAATAATCACCGAAGAAATTGCGCCGCACTCGGATGGAATTCATACTTATATTACAGTAAAGTTTCCCCTTTGTGACGAGCAGAATGTTGTTTATGCAATTGGCGGTATTTCTACAGATATTACCGCTCTGAAACAAACCGAAGCTTCGTTAAAAGAAGCAGAAAGACGTTGGCGAAGTTTACTAGAAAACGTGCGATTAATTGTCGTAGGATTGGATAACGAAGGTAATGTAGATTATGTTAATCATTTCTTTTTAGAATTAACTGAGTATACAGAAACAGAAGTTTTAGGTAAAAACTGGTTTGCCAATTTTCTTCCTCACTATCAAAAAACAAGAACTCATCAAACTTTTGGTGAATTGATCGAAAACAAATCCAACCTTTATTCCCAAAACTCCGTGCTAACCAAATCTGGCGAAGAAAGATTGATTGCTTGGAATAATACACTATTACGCAATGTCAAAGGAGAAACAATAGGTACTCTAAGTATCGGTGAAGATATTACCGAAAGATTTGCGATTGAACGGATGAAAGATGAGTTTATTTCCGTTGTTAGTCATGAATTACGCACTCCTTTAACTTCAATTCATGGAGCCTTAAATTTATTATCCAGTGGCTTATTAGACCCTAGTTCCGCTCGCGCCACTCGCGCCATCAAAATTGCGGCTGAAGCTGCGGAACGCTTAGTTAGATTGGTTAACGATATTTTAGAATTAGAACGCTTAGAATCGGGTAAAATCAGCTTGTGCAAACAGCAAGTAAATGTCCGCAAACTAATTTGGCAAGCAAGCGAACAAATGCAAGTAATGGCAAATCGGGCGGATATTCATCTGGAAGTATTAGCTGCCGATATCGAATTAAATATCGATCCAGATCGTATCCTTCAGGTACTGACTAATCTCATCAGTAATGCGATCAAGTTTTCCGAGCCGGGCAAGACAGTTTGGTTAAGTGTAGACT
Organism: Oscillatoria salina IIICB1; assembly: GCF_020144665.1. Taxonomy (NCBI): domain Bacteria; kingdom Bacillati; phylum Cyanobacteriota; class Cyanophyceae; order Oscillatoriales; family Oscillatoriaceae; genus Oscillatoria; species Oscillatoria salina. The sequence goes on from NZ_JAAHBQ010000031.1 coordinate 25,571, forward strand.
TAGTAGCAAGCGAAACGCGATCGCTAGTGCGCTTCCAAGTTCGCGATCGCGGTCGAGGTATTCCGGCTGATAAAATTGAAACAATCTTCGAGCGTTTTCACCAGGTAGATGTTTCTGATTCTCGCAAAAAAGGCGGTACAGGCTTAGGATTAGCAATTTGTCGCAGTATTGTCGAACAACACGGAGGTCAAATTTGGGTAGAAAGTATCCTCAACCAAGGTAGTAGTTTTTACTTTACTTTACCCAGAAGGGAGAGTGCCGATGAATGCAACTAAACGCATCCTTGTCATTGACGATGAAGATGGTGTTCGCGAAATTATTCAAATGAGTATCGAAGTAGCCGCAGGATGGGAAGCAATCGGTGTCGCATCGGGAAGCGAGGGATTAGCGATCGCGGCAACCGAACAACCTGATGCTATTTTACTCGATGTAATGATGCCTGACATGGACGGGATTGCCACTTTTCAACGATTACAAGCTAATTCAGCTACTCGCCACATCCCCACAATTTTACTCACAGCTAAAGCAAAAATTAGCGAAAAACAGCAGTTACTTAATCTCGGTGTCGCCGGAGTTATTACTAAACCCTTTGAGGCGATGAGTTTAGTCGCACAAATTCAATCTCTACTTCATTGGTGATTGGGGACACTGGAAGAGGGGGTTTTCACCCTTATCAGTTATCAGTTAGCAGTGAACAGTCACCAGTGAACAGTTACCAGTGAACAGTTACCAGTTTATTCGCTAATTGCTTCTTGTCTCCAATCTCTACTGATATACTGATAACTGCTCACTGAAAACCCCAATCCCCAATCCCCCATCCCTCAACTCACAAAATCCTCACAATTATCTTTTAACTTGAAGTCATAGTCTGAAAAACAGTTGTAGGACTTCAGTTAATGAATGAAAATTTTTCATCCCAGTCTACCAATAAACAGGCTACTTCAGCCGTCGATCCTGTTTGCCAGGAAACAACAATCTCCGTTAAGCTCAATTGTCGTTCCCAGTCAGTATCTATTTTTACTTATCCCAAGATAAACTTTTTTATCCCTAGCCTCAGTGATTCTGAAAACTACGAATCAGACGTTGAATTAGCTATTGATGTCTTTAAATCTCGTAATCCCAAATTAATCAAAGCTCTCAAGGATTTTTTCCTAATTTCACCTAGTCCTACCTATATCGAGCAAATTTTCACCACTGCCATTTATCGATTTGCTGAGAGTGATTCTGATACTTGTCGCTGGCTTTTGCATCATCCGGATTATTTAATGCCCGAACTCGATCTAGTTGAATTAGCAAGTAAATTAGTTATCTTTAACCTCAAAAATTCTGTCTTAATTCCCGAACGAGATTTCAGTTTTAAAGCCAATGGTCAACTTTATCTTAATGAACGAGCTAAGGCAGAGTTATTACGCAAAAGTTGCTCAACTGATTGGCTGATTATTAAGGAAATTTTACAACTTGGTTGAATTTTAAGGAGAAGTTTATGACTATTAAAATTTTGTTAGTAGATGACGATATGGATAATATTTTCTTACTCGAAGAGTTACTTCACGAGGAAAATTTTGAAATTTTTAGTGCGCCAAATGGTTGGTTAGGTTTCTTGAAAGCAAAAGAAATTCAACCTAACTTAATTATTAGCGATCTGCAAATGCCTGTGCTGAATGGATACGAATTTTTGCGGAAAATTCGTACCGATCAAACTTTGGTTAATACTCCGTTTATCTTGCTGACTTCTTATCAGGATTGCGAACGTCGCGATCGAGCTTTTCAGCTTGGGGCTAACGCCTATTTAACCAAACCAGTAGATTTCAATGTTTTACTAGAAACAATTACCGAACAAGTGAGGAAAAAAAAGCTTGAAAAAACTGTTTATGCGAATTGTCAACTTTGTTGAAGTTGCTAATTGGCTTGTTGACTGCTCCCCTCCCTCCGCGTGGCTAAAGAGAGGGGATTCTTAAGCCATAAACCCAGTTTTTCTGGTAATTCACCAGCTTTGAGATTAGAGGGTTTCGGCGAGTTGATAAGGACTAGTTAATTTATCCAGTTGCTTGACTAATAAGCTGAGGAATAAACCGACATCGGTAACTACGCCGACAGATTCGATTGAGCCGCGATCGCTTAATTTGGTTACTACGGCTGGGTTAATATCGACACAGACCATTTTCACCCCGGCTGGGGTCATGTTACCGACACCAATTGAGTGCAACATGGTGGATAACATTAAAATCATGTCTGCACCTTCGATTAACCGAGCGTATTCTTGTTGTGCTTTAATTAAGTCCATCTCGGTATCTGGTAAAGGTCCGTCGTCGCGAATTGAACCTGCTAAACAGAAGGGGACGTTCTTTTTGACGCATTCATACATTACGCCTTTTGTCAAGAGTCCGGCTTCAACTGCTTTGGCGATGCTACCATAGCGACGAATTGTGTTAATAATTTTTAAATGGTGGCGATGTCCGCCGCGCACTGCGACACCGCGTTTCATATCGACACCGAGGGAAGTTCCCATTAAAGATTGTTCGATATCGTGAACGGCGATCGCGTTTCCGCCGAGTAGCGCTTGGACGTAACCTTCGCGGATTAAACTAGATAAATGCTGCGAGCCGCCTGTATGAATTACGACCGGACCTGCGGTAACAACTACTTTACCACCTCGATCGCGGATTTGGCGCAATTCCCAAGCAATTTGTTCGACAACTAATTCCACGCGACGCTCTGAGGATACTCCCGCACCCATAAAGCTGAATTCTTGGGATTCCTTACGCTGCTCTCTGGCTTCGGGTTTACGGACGGTGCGAATACCTTCCACACCTACAACTACTTGCTCGCCAACTTCTACATCCCGTAATATTTTACAACGAGCGACGACACCAGAGTCAGTTTCGGTAATTGCGATCGCGCCATCCATCCGTTGATTTTGTACTCGCACCCACTTACCATTTACCCGTACTTCTGTCGGATAAATCGTGGTTACGTAGAAATCATCTGGGGCTACACCAGCCATCGTGACGGGTTCTAACAAAGCATCATGTTCGTCTTGGGGACGATCTAACGCACCCAAGTCGATTAGTTGAGTCATAATATCTTCCATTACTTCGTGGGAAGGTGCTGATACCTTCACATCTGCAACAGAAGTGCTTTGTCGCTGTTCGCCTAAATTAAAGTTAAGAACTTGGAAACTACCGCCATTTTCGACGACTAAATCTAAAGCGCGGTTCATTATTCCCGCGTCAAGCAAATGTCCTTCTAAGCGAATTGTGCGACTTTCTACTGGTTGGTTAGCGTGGATTTCTTCTCGTACGGGTTCGGTTACGCGCAGTGTCAAACATTTCGCCGCACCGCCAGCTTTCAAAAATTCTGTTAATTGGGTTTCAACTACCTCGAAACCTACATTCGCCAGACACTTTTTCAACTCGTCGCTGGCTTTATTCATCACGACTGTGCTGTTAACATTAACCGCATTACAAGCAAAATTTACGGCATCTGTTTCTTCAATAGCGAGCCGTTTTTCTGCGGGAACGCGCCTTTCAATTAAAGCGTTGGAATAAGCATCAAATGCCGGGGGATAGTAAAGTAAATAACCGCCAGTTAGGGGACAGAAACAAGTATCGAGGTGATAGAAACGTTCGTCGATTAAACGGAGGGAAAGTACCTCAATATCTAACCATTTGGCAATGTAACTATGAGAATCTAATTCGGAACGAAAACCGTATCCTGCCCACAACCAACGTCCTTCGCGGTCTAACAGGGCGTCGCCTGCGCCTTCAAAAGGTAAGTCTTTTGGTAATTCGTAAACTGTATAACCGTTGTCTTCAAACCACTTTTTGAAATAAGGTTCTTCCCCTTGACGTTCTTTGTGTAAAAAGCGACTGAGGACGACATTTTTACCTAATACTAATCCGGCATTGGCAGTAAATACCATATCGGGCCACCCTTGGGCGGGTGTTACTAAATCGACGATCGCCCGATCTTTGAGGTTATGATACAGTTTGTACCATTGATCTACCGCGCGATCGCGCGAGGATTTGTGAATATTCCCCTCCATCCACGGATTAATTACATAATCTACGTCGTAATGATCGGGAGGACACATGAGGAAGCGAATCGAGTCTGTCATAATCGAGCTAAGATAATTTGAGGTAGATGTCCGATCTATTTCCTAATTGAAATAGAATTGTTCTCGCCACCAGGCAGCATTATATTTTATTATTTTGCGTTGCTAAGCAACAAATTTTTCGCAATTTTTTTTATCCTTAAGTGCCTTGACAAAAGCTAAAAAATATGCAGCAAGACAAATTAAGTCTTCGTTTTTCAAGAGAGTTTTCTTTAGTTAGGGATTAACTACGAGCAGGTGGAGGCATTTTTCTTTCCGGACGAGATAAGCGTTCTAAGTATAGCAAGCCAGCATAAAGAGAAAAAGCTAAAATTGCTACAGCGATCGCGCCCGCCCATATTTTAGCGGAATTTTGTTGTTGGACGCCTTCAAAAAGCAGCGTCCCCAGTCCACCAGCATTAAATTTAGCACCAATAGCGGCGATCGCTACAGCCACGATCGTCGCCAAGCGCACTCCCGCCAAAAAAACTGGTAAAATTAAAGGGAACTCTACCCACCACCAAGATTGCCAGGCATTCATTCCCATACCCTTCGCAGCTTCTAAAATTGCCGGGTCGATTGAATTTAAACCGACAGAGATATTCCGGACTAAAATTATCTGAGTATAAATTACCATCGCGATAATTACCGCTCGAGCATTGAGTCCAAAAATCGGCACTAGCAAAATAATTAACGCCAAACTGGGGATAGTATAAAGAATACCCAGAATTCCTAACACCAAAACCGACAGCGATCGCACTTTGGTAATTAATATTCCTAATGGTAAAGCAATTAAGACGGCAATTAACACCGCCAAAGTTGTCATTTGCAGATGTTTGAGTAAATATTCGCAGACAATTGTGGGATGTTCGACAATATAGTTCATTCAATCTTAATTTTTAGCTTAAATGGTCTAATCTTGTAGTGCGACCATCCATTCGACTACGCTCAGGACAAGCCTTGGTCGCTCTTTTTTAACTGTAGTTAACTATAGTTATACCAATTTACTTTAACTGCACTACATAATTTTGTGTAGAGACGTTGCATGCAACGTCTCTACAGGTCTGCGTCTGTAGCATTAGTTTATGTAAATGGTATTAATTATGAGAATCCGACTATCTTGGTCGCTCTTTTTCAACTATAGTTAATTATGAGAATCCGACTATCTTGGTCGCTCTTTTTCAACTATAGTTAATTATGAGAATCCGATCTAATCTTGCTCTTTTCTAATTGACACTTCTCACTTTAAAATATTATAGTCACTGACTGCCACCAGCAAAAATGAACTTAAAAATCTGGTTACTTACACTCTTACTTATTTTTCTCCAATTAATCGCCCCCTTACCTACTTTCGCAACCACAGAATCTCCTTTAACCGTCTTAGAAAAAATCTTCACAGAAGAATTACAACCCGAATGGTTTACTCCTACTTTTCTGCGACAAATTCCTTTACCACAAATTGAAAATATCATTAATAATATCGAAGGAACTCTCGGCGAAATCCAAGAAATACAACCAGATGAAACTAATTATCGCATAATTTTTGAGCGAGGAACTGTTCCCACCAAAATTAAACTCAACGATAACAATCAAATTGAATTATTACTGTTTCTTCCACCCACCCTTAATAGCATTAGTTTAACCGAAGCTATTGCTAAATTTCGTTCCTTTCCTGGTGAAGTAAGTTTTCTCGTTCAAAAAGACAACCAAGTCATAGCAGAACTTAATTCCAACCAATCTTTAGCTGTCGGTTCTGCTTTTAAATTAGCAGTATTAGCCACACTACAACAAGAAATTGCTGCGGGAAAAAGTAATTGGGACGACGTAGTTAAACTTCAACCAGAATGGAAAAGTTTACCTAGTGGTTTATTACAAACTTGGCCTGATTATACACCACTTACACTGCAAACTCTAGCTACTTTAATGATTTCTATTAGCGATAATACAGCTACCGATTCGTTAATTCAAATTCTTGGGAAAGAATCAATAGAAACTATCTCTCCTCGCAACCAACCTTTTCTTACTACTCGCGAAGCATTTATCCTCAAAAATCCCCAAAATCAACAATTATTGTCGCGTTATCGTCAGGGAAATATTACTGAAAAAAGGCAATTATTACGAGAAATAAGTCAAGCATCGTTACCAGATGTTACTCTTTTTAATGGCAATCCTGTCGCGCTTGATGTAGAATGGTTTTTTAGTAGTCAAGAATTGTGTGATTTGATTTCTTCTGTTGCTGAATTACCTATAATGGGAATTAATCCAGGTGTAGTTAATCCTCAAAATTGGCAGCGTGTTGCTTTTAAAGGTGGTTCGGAACCAGGAGTATTAAATTTAACTACTTGGTTAGAAAGTAAAGAGGGAAACACTTATTGTGTTGTTGCTACTATCAATGATACTGCACCAATCGATGAAGCTGGTTTTGTTAGTATCTATAGTAGCGCGATCGCGGGACTAGAAGAAACTATATCTCATTCCAGTGATAAATAGTGACAAATCTTTGCGACACATTGATCGATGTCTAAAGATGTGAGCGCAAATGTCTCTCTTGTGGGCGTAATTTTTAGTAAATCGAAGCTTTATTACTTAAATAACCAGTCGATAAATTTGAGTTTTCCTTCATAGGGTGGATAGCGCAATTTAATATCTAACCAAAAGGGCTTTTTAACGATGCTTTTCGGATGGGAAAAAGTGTCAAAAGTGGCTTTTCCGTGATAGTTTCCCATTCCACTGTCACCAACTCCACCAAAAGGAAGTTCGGGAGGAATTATATGAGAAATTGTCTCGTTAATACAAACACCACCAGAGGAAGTTTCTTGTAAAATTCGCTGTTGATTGTGTTTATTTTTGGAGAAGAAGTAAAGTGCGAGAGGTTTGGGACGAGAATTAACTTGCGCGATCGCGTCTCCTAAGTCATCATAGTCTAATACGGGCAGCAAGGGACCGAATATTTCGGATTGCATAATCTCATCATCCCAGTTTACCCCGTCGATAACCGTCGGAGCAATATAGCGATCGCTGGGATTAATTTCACCCCCAACGACAACTTTACCCCCAGAATGTAACAATTTTTGCAGACGAGCAAAGTGGCGATCGCTAATAATCCTTGCATAATCTTGACTGGTCGCCGGATTATCAGTATAAAATTCTTGAATACATTGCTTAATTCCTGCTAAAAGTGGTTCTTTAATACTGCGATGTACCAATAAATAATCTGGTGCAATACAAGTTTGTCCCGCATTAATAAATTTACCCCAAGTAATCCTTCTCGCGGTAAGTTCTAAATCGACATCTGGTTCGATAATACAGGGACTTTTACCACCTAATTCTAAAGTTACCGGAGTTAAATTTTTAGCCGCAGCCTGCATAATTATTCTGCCAATTTCCGTACCACCTGTAAAGAAAATATGGTCAAATTTTTCCGCTAATAATTCTTGAGTAACTTCCTTTCCACCTTCCACAACAGCCAGAAAATCCGACTCAAAATATTTCCCAACCAATTTAGCAACTACTTCCGAAGTATGAGCAGCAATTTCTGAAGGCTTTAGTATAGCACAGTTTCCCGCCGCGATCGCGCCAATTAACGGTGCAATTACTAATTGAAATGGATAGTTCCATGCACCAATAATTAATACTACACCTAACGGCTCGCTAACTATCTGGGCTGAAGCCGGAAACAAATTTAAAGGAGTAGCTACTTTTTTCGGTTTTGTCCACGATTTAAGCTTTTTTAAAGCATAATTTATTTCTTCAATACATAACAAAATTTCCGCAGCGACAGTTTCAAACTTTGGCTTTCTTAAATCTGCTTGTACTGCTTGAGCAATCTCTGTTTGGTTATCTATTATTACTTGCTTTAACTGCTTTAATTGCTCAACTCGAAACCCAATATCTTTGGTTTTACCTGTCTGGAAAAAACGACGCTGTCGAGCAACAATTTGAGCCGTTATTTCTTTTTCTATAAGCATTTATTTCTCCTTTTGTCAACCCTTTTTCCAAGAATAAATTAGTAGCTTTGTCCGAACGATTGAGTAACTGAAACAAGAATGACTTGAAAAAATCAAGTTAAAAGTAGAAACTCTTGCCAAACCCAAACCAAGAAAAATCAATAGTTAGAATTTCTAGAACCAGAAAACAACTAGCAAATTTAAGTTTTAACAGGAAAGCGAACAATAAACAAACTGCCTTTACCCAACTCCGAATGTACCTCAATTGTGCCTTGATGAGATTCAACAATCCAGCGAGACAAATGCAAACCTAAACCACTACCAGAGCGCTTGTGTTTGCCTTGGCGAAAGCGTTCAAACAAAGTTGACAAATCTTCTGAAGAAATACCTGGACCAGAATCTTGAACTTCAACAACCACTTCCTTATGATTAGAATATAAGCGCACGTCAACCGAACCGCTATCAGTAAATTTAATCGCATTACCGATAAGATTAGTAAAAACCCGGCGCAACTCCAAGCGATCGCCAGAAACAATTCTTGATTGTGACTTGTCTACTGCTGTTTCGGAAAAATCCTCTTTAATCGACAAGCCTTTTTCCTTCGCTAACGGATTCAGCTCTTCAATCACTTCTTGTACCACTGAAGGTAATTCTACGGGAGAAAAGCTTAAAGTTTTACGCCCAGCTTCGTAGCGATAGACTTCTAACAAAGTATTCACCATTTGCAGCAGATTGCGATTACTGCGAGTCATCGTCTTAATCGCTTCCAGCATCGGTTCGCTTAATTCGCCCAAAGCACCCTGCTCAAACAGCATCAGCATACGATCCGCAGCCACCAAAGGCGTACGCAAATCATGAGTCAGACGAGAAACAAAATCTTCTCGCTGACGAGCAATTTCATCTCTTTCATCAACAGTTTGCTTCAGACGCAACAGCGATCGCACTCGCGCTAGCAACTCGTCAACCTCCACTGGTTTACGGATAAAATCATCCGCACCACTATCCAAACCTTTCACTACACTAGGTTGATCGAAAGCCGTAATCAGCAAAATCGGGATAAAGGGCAGATGGGGATTTTCTCGGATGCGTTTAGTTACTTCCAAGCCATCCATTTCTGGCATCATCACATCAAGCAAAACCAAATCCGGTGGCGACTCTTCAATTTTCGCTAGTGCACTCCGACCTTCCTCTGCCAAATCTATTTTATAACCTTCTTCTTCTAAGATACTTTGGACTAAAAACAAGTTGTCTGGAGAATCATCGACAACTAGAATCTTGTCTGGATGAGCAGATGGATTAAAAAAATGAGAATTCATTAAACTAGCAAATTAACTAAATTTTTTAATGATTGCTTATACCTCGTGATATTTTTCCTACTTTTTGCCTAATTTACCTCATCCTCCCGAAGTATTCTTGGCTCCGCTTTATCAAATCTTCATTTTAATTACCTCAATTATCGCTGACCAGCGATCGGGAACCAGTTATCAGTTTATTCGACCATTCTCCGCGATCGCCAGTCCCCAGTCCCCAGTCCCTAATCCCCAACTAACCTCTACCGGGAATCAAACTACTTTTCAAGCGTTGCATCGCCATGTCAGTGATATCAGCGTAACGCAACTCACCACAAAGAATTCTACTCATCATTTTGCCAGCATAGGGGCGTTTAACTCCCACCCGATAAGCAATTCCGGGAAACTGGAAGAATAATCCCGACAGACGTTGTGCCAGTACCAAATCCGAACCGATTTCTGAGTTAATCGTATCGGTGTATCCAGCTAAAGCATTTCGATCTCCGGCTAAGGCTTTGACAATTGCTTCTGCGGCTTTGACTCCACTCAAAATTGCGGGACGAATGCCTTCAGCAATTAAGGGATCGGCAATACCTGCGGTTTCTCCCACTAAAAGCGCATTATTTTGATGTAACTGGCGCTCTGATGACCACAAGTTCATCGGATAATTATAAAATTGGCTTTGGCTGAGATTAATTCCTAATTCAGAAGCATAGTTAGTAAGCTGTTTTTCTAAGTCTTTGACTTTCCCTTTACCACCGCGAATAATTCCCGCACTGAGCGAGTAACCATTCGACTTCGGAAAACACCATAACAAGCCATTTTTCAGGGAACCAAACTCAAACTTAGCCGTATTTCGCTCGGCTGGAGCGACTGCTGTTTCTACTTCTAAAACTGCACCTAAAAACTGTTTGGCTTCCTTGAAACCAAGCCAGTTTGCCATTGCTCCACTAGCTCCATCAGCAGCAATTAAATAGCGAGCGTCAAACTTTCCTTTGCTAGTGGTTACTGAAGCGATATCGTTGCTAATTTGCACTGCTGTAACTTCTGAGTTATCCTGTAGCTCAGATCCGGCTTCCACTGCTTTTTCCACCAGAAAATTATCAAAAACATCTCGCTGTACCATCCAAAAAGGCTCGGTAGTATCCAATTCTGTTTCTACCGGATCTCCCTTTTTCCAAGTAAAGCGAACTCTGTTGACTTTGTTATCTACTACTGGCGTCAGATCAAAGTCAAACCATTGCTGTATTGCGGGAGATACGCCACCACCACAGGGTTTGTAGCGAGGAAAAGATTTTTTTTCCAAAAGCAAAACCGAGCGTCCTTGGTTGCTCAGATGATAAGCTGCCGTTGAACCTGCCGGACCAGCACCGACAATAATGCAGTCAAACATTATTACTCCTCTATTTTTGACAATTTTGACAAAATGGCAGTGTTAATGGCTTAAGCCAGAGTGTCGGTTACTAAGTTTTTCGCTGAATCACTAAGTAACTGACTTAATATAGCTACAAAACTATCAATAAAACCGTAAAATTACGGATTTATTTTCTTTGCACAGTGATTATTCGGGATCGAGTATTATTTTTTTGACGAGGACAAAATTCATCATTTTTACTGAGTTTAAAGCTTATGTAAACCGCTTATTATGGTTCACATAAGCTTCATCTTACTAAAATTAAGATTTTAGTTCGACTTTTACAGAACAACTAAACGTGAGGTGTATCGAGATGTTATGGGAAGTACGCATAAAATATGCTAATGGAACTCAACAAGTTTTGCGTACCTGCAAAAATCAAGAAACAGCCCTGCGTTGTGTAGACGCGATTTATGCTCGCGGCTATCCTTTACATTTGGCTTATTTTGCTTGTCCTGCTGCGGCAGAACCTGCATTAATACCGACATAATCGTTCTGGAATAGGGTGAAAGTGTTGACGAGAAATGGGTTCGCTCAGACAGTGGTTATGTCTTTTTCTTTTTCTGCTAACAATTTGTCAATTTTATCCGTGTACTTATCAGTAAGTTTTTGAATTTCGTCTTGTAAGGAGCGAGATTCGTCTTCAGAAATTTCGTGGTTTTTTTCCTGTTTGCGTACAGCATCGATAGCATCACGACGGTGATTGCGCACGGAAACTTTACCATCTTCAGCTAGTTTACCAGCTAACTTGACTAATTCTTGGCGGCGATCGCTGGTGAGAGGTGCAATATGTAAGCGAATAATTGAGCCGTCGTTGTTGGGAGTTAAACCGATATCCGATAAAGAAATTGCTTTTTCAATTTGTGCCATACTCCCTTTATCGTAAGGTTGGATTGCAATCGTACTTGCGTCTGGAGCGCTAATATTTGCCAAAGATTTTAAAGGTGTCTCACTCCCGTAATAGTCAACCATAATTCGGTCAAGGAGTGCCGGATTAGCGCGACCTGTACGAATGGTATTAAAAGATCGTTGAGTCGCTTCCACGGACTTTTTCATTTCACTTTCAACTTCAGTTAACTTCACAGAAACCTCCCACAATTGTGCCAACAGATTCTCCAGATATAGCGCGGATGATGTTACCTCTGACTGAGAGGTCAAAAACAACGATCGGGATATTGTTTTCTTTACACAGAGCGATCGCTGTTTGATCCATCACTCGTAGATCGTGAGTGAGGACATGACCGTAAGTCAAGCTATTATAACGGCGAGCGTTTTTGTTTTGATGCGGATCGCTGTCATACACTCCGTCTACTTTGGTTGCTTTAAAAATTACCTCCGCATCTATTTCTGCTGCTCTCAGTGCTGCCGTCGTGTCAGTGGTGAAGAAAGGATTTCCCGATCCTGCGCCAAAAATTACTACCCGTCCTTTTTCCAGATGGCGAATTGCTCTTCTACGGATGTAGGGTTCTGCCACTTCTTGCATGGCGATCGCTGTTTGTACCCGCGTTGGTATGCCGATTTGCTCGAGAGCATCTTGCAAGGTCATCGCATTCATGACTGTGGCAATCATCCCGATGTAGTCTGCTGTTGCTCGATCCATCCCGGCGGCGGCTGCTTTTACACCTCGAAAGATGTTTCCGCCACCTACGACGATCGCCATTGCCACTCCCATTTTGACTACTTCTGAGATTTCATCGGCAATTTCGGCGACTACTTGGGGGTCAATCCCGTAGCCTAGATCGCCCATTAGGGCTTCACCACTTAGCTTTAATAATACCCGCTTGTATTTCATCCCTCAATTTGCGATTCAGCGCTATTTTGGCGCTTGGTTTGTCTGCCAATAAGATAGCATTTATCAGCGAGTAGTTATCACTTAGCAGTTATCACTTACCTGTTACCGCGTACGGTGCATTTACCAGGAAACAGTTAGCAGTTATCAGTTTATTCTCCTTGTCTGCGATCGCTTCTAATTTTTATCCTCTCGCCATTTAATCGTACAACCGATCGCTTCGGTGATACTGGTAGTAACTTGTTCTGAGGATAGTAAAGCCACAATGTTATCGCGTAAATAGTGGTTCTGTACCGCTTCTGGATCTTCGGGGCGATCGTCAATTTTGCCTCGATAGCGGACAACTCCTGCATTATCAATCAAAAATACCTCTGGAGTTACCCTCGCATCAAAGCAGTTAGCGACATCTTGACTTGGGTCCCACAGATAGGGAAAGTTTAGCTTTTTCTCCATCGCAAAACTTTTCATTTTCTCAAAGCTGTCTTCGGGATATTTGTCTGTATCATTGGCATTAATCCCGATCGCCGTAAAACCTTCGCTCTCAAAGCGATCTTGAATTTCTTTCAGTCGATCTAAGTATAAACGTACGTAAGGACAATGATTACAAATAAATATTACTGCTACTACTCGAAACTTTTCTAAGTATCGAGAAAGATGATGTACTTGACCATCAATGCCAGGTAGTTCAAAATCAGGGGCATATTGTCCTACGGTAGGATCGTTTTTTTGCTCGACAACCATTTTGATTTTCCTTAACTTTTCTTAACTATTTCCTTGACAAAAAAAGCGATTGACGCTCTGGTTGTTCGGTTCTAACCCAATCGCGCCGATCTTACCAGCCACACGCCATTGCGTGATACCCAATCAACTTGTAAACAAGTTTGGCAGCAGTAAACTCAGAGACAACTGAATCGACAACCGGGGCTAATTCCATCACATCGCAGCCAATCACCGGATGAGTAGCAAAAACTCGCCGTAAAAAAGCTGTCAAACCATACCAGTTTAATCCTCCTGGATCGGGAGTTCCTACGCCAGGGATTAAACTAGGATCGATTCCATCTAGATCGATAGTAATAAATACTTTTGCTGTTGATATTTTCGCGATCGCACTTTCAATCCAATCTGTTTTTGTGGCTATATCTCTTGCCCAAATAACCGGAATCTGCTTCTGTTTAATTAATTCAGCTTCTTCGCGACAAATACTGCGAATACCCACTGGTAAGCTAGGTAAACCCATCTCGAAAATCCGACGCATTACACAAGCGTGGTTATAAATTGAACCTTCATATTCGTAGCGTAAATCGCCGTGGGCATCAATTTGAATGACAGTAAAAGGTTCTGCTAATGCCTCTCGATAAGCTGCTACTATACCACCAGTTATACTGTGTTCTCCTCCTAAAGCAATGACAAATTTATCATCGGCAATCAAGCGAGACACTGTTTCACGGGTAACTTTCAGCATCTCCTCTGGTAAAACTAGCTGATTATTGCGTGTATCGGCGATGGTAGTATGAGTATAAGTGCCTACCTGCCAGCAAATTTCTCGTTCTAATTCTTCGTCATAATATTCTAGTTGGTCAGATGCTGCCAAGAGAGCCGCAGGTCCATTTTTACAGCCCTGACGATAGGTGGTTGTCCTTTCGTAAGGAATTGGTAAGATTACCACTTGGGCTGTCTCGTAAGGCTGTTCTACTTCCGAACCAATGAAAGGATCTACTCCTAACTCAAATTGTTTCAGCATCTTGGTAGGCACTCCTGGTAACTAAATTCATCTTAAGATAATTTCCCAGTCAATAACTAATTTGCTAACTTTTTGTTTGTCTTGCTTCATTTTTGCCTAATTTACACCTCCAACTTGCTCAAATTTACTTCCCAGAAGTTACTGAAAAACTAATTCAATTAATATTCTTTTAGAAAAAAATATTATGCCTACTTACGCATATTTGCTGACTGAGAAAATAAAGTTATCAAAAAAATGGGTTTTAAACCCCATCATTTGGGAAGAATTGAATGTATCGGGTCTAGTTAAAAATCGCAACCTTGCTAGAGCAATCAGCCTGCAAGGCTGGAGAGAATTTAGAAGTTTAATTGACTCTAAGTCCGAAAAGTTTGGTCGAGATTTTCGAGTAATTAGTAGATGGGAACCTACAAGCCAGAAATGTTCTGAGTGCGGGTTCAAGTGGGGCAAAATCGATCTATCTGTTCGTTCAATTCTCTGTTTAGGCTGTGGTATTGAACACAATAGAGATGATAGAAATGGTCGGCATGGGGCATCGGAACGACCTAAAATGTACGTCGAGGGACGGTAAGACTACGACCGTAGCGCGACCCAATAAAGCGTAAAGAATCTCCGCCCTTCAAGGGTGGAGAGTATGTCAATTTCCCAGTAAAATTATGTCATTTGCCTCAACCGAACCCAAATCTTCAAACCAAGCCAAAACCTGGACTTGGAAAGGATTCCCCATTAGCTATCAAACTCAAGGTAAAACAGGACCAGCAGTAGTTTTAGTACATGGCTTTGGTGCTTCTTGGGGACATTGGCGGAAAAATATCCCTATCTTAGGGGAAACTTGTCGCTGTTACGCGATCGACCTAATCGGCTTTGGGGCTTCAGCCAAACCGACTCCGGGTGTAGAAATCGAGTATACCTTTGAAACTTGGGGACAGCAAGTAGCTGACTTTTGTCGCGAAGTAGTGGGTACTCCTGCGTTTTTAGTTGGTAACTCGATTGGTTGTCTTGTCACGATGCAAGCCGCCGTAGATAACCCAGAGATTGCTTTAGGAGTCGCCTCAATCAACTTTTCACTCAGATTACTACACGATCGCAAACTTGCCCAACTTCCTTGGTATCGACGTTGGGGTGCGCCAATGATGCAAAGAATTTTAGCGAACAAACTAATTGGTAATTTATTCTTTCAGCAATTAGCTAAACCAAAAGTCGTCCGCAAAATCTTACTTCAAGCTTATCGCCGTCCCGAAGCAGTAACCGACGAACTAATCGAAATTATTATGAAACCCGCATTTGATGTCGGTGCAGCAGAGATATTTCTAGCGTTCACTCGCTATTCTTCTGGACCCTTACCCGAAGATTTACTACCAAAACTTGCTTGTCCGGCAATTATTCTTTGGGGAACAGAAGACCCTTGGGAACCATTCACCTTAGCCCAAGAATTTGCGAAAATTCCCACAGTAGAAAAGTTTATCCCTCTCGAAGGTTTAGGTCACTGTCCCCAAGACGAAGCGCCAGAAATCGTCAATCCAATTTTACAAGTGTGGATTTGGCAACATACCTCTGGCTAGCCTAATAACTATTGAACCGCTCGTATCGAGTTTGTCTGTTGAGCCAATCTCTACCAAGTTGAATAGTGACATCAGAAGCCAAAGATCCGGTACTTTCCACCCGTACTTCCCCAAAACCAAGATCCGCACGAATAGCCGAGGCACCACTTTCATCTCCTCCTTGAGCGATAATACGGGTAACGCTCAAAGGTTCTTCCCAGGTGTCATCAACTACATACACATTGCGGTAGCCTGCGGCTTCCAAGTAATTTCTCATGGCAGCGATCGCTTCTGGAGATCCAGTGCTATCTTGAATGGCAACACTTAAATAAGCAGGATCGGTAGTTTCGACGGTACTATAACCCTGGTCAAAATGTTTCGCCATCATCTCACGAATCGGACGGCGATAGGGTATCCAGTAACTTTCCTCATTTTTGCCATCGCCATTAAAATTACCAGGAACCATGAGCATTTGCACTTTTGAGCGATCGGTTTGGGTGGCAAATCCGGCGAGGGCGACAATTTCTTCGATACTTAAATTAGTGTCGATGTGGTCTTGAATAACTTTAATGATTTTTGGGATTCGCGCTACGGTTGAGGGATTGAGAGTTTGTTCGACTAGCGATCGCATCAACATTTGCTGACGCTGTACTCGTCCGATGTCTCCTAATCTGTCATAGCGAAAGCGCAAAAATTGCATTGCTTTCTCACCGTCAAGATGTTGTTCGCCTTGTTTGAGATTGATATAAAGGTGTTGGCTATCGTCTTGATACTTCATATCATGGGGAACATACACCGTTACCCCACCAAGAGCATCAATTAATTTTTCTACACCTTGAACGTTTACTCGAATATAGCGATCGATGGCAACATCTTCGAGCAGGTTACTAATCGATTTCGCGGCTAAGGCTGGTCCGCCATAATAGTTAGCCGCGTTAATTTTGGTTATGCCATGTCCTTCAATCAAAGCGCGGGTATCGCGAGGAATCGAAAGTAAGGTTAGTTTTTCGTCTTCGGGATCGAACCGCAGCAAGAGCATGGTATCAGAAAGACCCTCAAAAGAGTTGACTAAGGCATGGTAGCCCACATCTTCTGAAGATTCATCTAAATCAGAGGTGAGAACCTTGGTTCCCAAAATTAAAATGTTGACTGGTCTAGTTAGTTCTGGTAAGCGAAAACTTTGACGAGAAATTGCTTCACTACCAAAAAATGCTTCTTCTTCTGGAGAAAGTTCTGCTTGTAACAACGGTGTCGAGTTGAGCGATACCGCTAAAATCGCACCTGCTGTTGCCGAAAGCATGGCTACTCCAGTCAATCCTAGCCAAATCCCCAGCCAGCGTCCCTTATTTGCCTTCTTTTGCGTTTTTTTCTGAGCAGGATGAGTTTTTTTGGTCATACGGGGACGTTTTCCCTGGGCTTGAGGGTGTTTTTCACGAGTTTTTCGAGCTGGCACTGGCTTCCTCACACACAAAAAAAATCAGTGGTTTAATAGTTTTGGCAATTAGAATTTGGCTAATTGCTCGAGAACACTCATACCAATTTTCTGCCGATCTCGCACAAAATCCGGCAAATGGTTCTCTAAAAATAGAATCGGGAATTCGTAGTCGAGCGTTTGTTTGCAGTTAGCTTCCCAATTTGAGAAGATATCACGATTAAAGAGAATTTTATCGTCGATTAATTAACTCTCCTGTTTTTTCTTGCTTTTTTGGCAAGTGAGAGTCTCTTTAAAAGCTTCCTGGCTAAAAGTTTAAGACGAGATATCTTTGCTGAAGGTTGCTTCTGCTACCTGACTAAATCCAGGTAAGCGCAATGATTTTCTCTGCCATAAACGTACCATCAGGAAGAGACACCCTAGGAAATAACCTGAAGTTAGGAGACTATTGAGAAATAGCAGGCGAAAGGCGAACACTTCTGAGGTTTGTTCTGCCCCAATTAACAATAAAGTGTATCCTAACAGCCAACCTAGTGCTAATGTAACTGATAAGCGACTTACGGTTTGTTGCTGACGGCTACCTTGACGTTTGTACAGCGTCCAGAGCGCCGGGAAAAATCCTAACACTGGCACTAGGTAAAAATATAATTGCAAGTGTTTGAGGTTTTTTTCTTGAAAACGGTCAAGGTTTTCCATTGTTTTTGTCGCCTATTGTTTACAATCAGTTTAACAATTTTGAGCTACTAAGGTGATTGGTCGCGATCGCTGCTTCGAGCGCTAGTTTTGCTGTAGTTTACCAAGATTTCTGCTGATTTAGCTAAAAATTTGCCGATGGAACCGTCTCCAATATCTCTTACGGCTATTGTTCTCGCTGGTGGACAAAGTTCTCGCATGGGTACTGATAAAGCTTTGCTGAGTATTGATAATCAACCTCTGCTGTATCGAGTTTGTCAGCTTGCTCAAGTTTGTGCTACTCAAGTCTTGGTGGTTACGCCTTGGCTGGAAAAATATCAGGAAGTTGTTCCTCCTGGTTGTAGGTTGGTTCGAGAAACTCGATCTCATGGACCTCTGGTTGGTTTTGCTCGAGGTTTAGCCTTTGTTGATACTGAGTGGGTGCTTTTGCTGGCTTGCGATTTGCCTTGTTTACCTGAGTCGGAATTGCTCAAATGGCTTGATTATTTGGATTCGGTGTCTGCTGAGGCTGTTGCTCTCTTACCTCGACATCCCCAAGGTTGGGAACCTTTGGCGGGTTTTTATCGTCGCTCTTGTTTACCACAAATAAATGATTTTGTCAACCAAGGAGGTAAGTCGTTTCAGAAGTGGTTAAAAGCAAATTATGTGCAAGAATTACCTGTGACAGACCCAAAAATGTTATTTAATTGCAATACACCAGCCGATTTCCAAGTGGCGCAGCGCCTGGTTCGGCCATCGCTGATTAACTAACTATAGCCCAAAATGTCCGATCCCCAAGCTTTCCCAGCCCAAATTACTGCTGATGGTTCTTTTACTTTCTTTTCCCCTGAGTTTCAGGAATCTTTTCACTCTCGCTCTGGTGCGAGATGGGAAGCGGAAAGCAAATTTGTCGAGCCTTGTCAACTCAGGGAAAAAGCTAAAAATAAAGAAGTATTGCAAGTTTTAGATATCTGCTATGGTTTAGGGTATAATTCAGCATCAGCTTTAGCAACAATTTGGGAAGTGAATCCGAAGTGTAAAGTGGAATTAATCGGTTTAGAACGAGATCCCCAAGTTCCCCAAGCCGCGATCGCGCAACAACTACTTAACCAATGGGATTCGCCCATTTCTCAATTATTAAGTGAATTAGCAAGAAAGTATCAGTTAGAAACCTCATTATTAGAAGCCAAACTACTAATTGGTGATGCTAGGTTAACCATTCAATCTTTAATTAATTTAGGTTTTCAAGCAG
This sequence comes from Oscillatoria salina IIICB1, assembly GCF_020144665.1. Taxonomy (NCBI): domain Bacteria; kingdom Bacillati; phylum Cyanobacteriota; class Cyanophyceae; order Oscillatoriales; family Oscillatoriaceae; genus Oscillatoria; species Oscillatoria salina. The sequence goes on from NZ_JAAHBQ010000031.1 coordinate 44,738, forward strand.
AGGCAATTTTTCTCGATCCCTTTTCACCACCCAAGTGTCCCCAACTCTGGACAGGAGACTTTCTAAAATTAGTTAGCAAATGCTTAAAACCTACAGGAATACTTGCGACTTATTCTTGTGCGGCATCGGTGAGAACCGCTTTACTTTTAGCAGGGTTAGAAATTGCTCCGACAGTAGCGGTAGGAAGAAATTCGCCAGGAACAGTTGCCAGTTTTAAGTTAGAAAATGCACCTTCGTTGTCTGAGCAAGAGCAGGAACATCTGCAAACTCGTGCCTCAATTCCCTATCGCGATCCAAGTTTAACAGATTCGGCAACAGTTATCGAACAGCGCCGTCAGCAAGAACAAGCAGCATCGAACAAAGAACCCACCTCTCACTGGAAAAAACGTTGGTTCAACCGTAGTTAACTCGACGCTTCAAAATCAAATAAGTATTATTCCTTATACATTTAGATAGATGAGCAAAAAAAAATTTAAGTTATTCTTAGCTACTAATAGGGAAAGTCGAGAGTTTCTGCCCCTAAGCAGAATTTAGATTTGCTACTTATTGGGGACAATCCAGAAAAAATTAAGATTTTTAACCGCGAACAACAAAAGTTCCGTAAAAAGCCCGATTACAAACTGAGGTACTTTTGTAGATACTTAAAAACAGATTTGAAAATTTTTTTATTATGAGTAACTTATCAGTAGTTTCCCTATTTAGCCCCCTATTGAAGGGTAACAAAGCTAGTATTAGCAAAGCTGAATCAGCCAAGGTATTGATTGTAGACGATCGCCCCTACAGCCGGATGACTGTAGTAGCAATGCTCTCAGCAGAAGATTACGAAATAATCGAAGCAGAAAGCGGTACGGTGGCGCTCGAAGCAGCAATTAATTCAAATCCAGATTTGATTTTGCTGGATTTAATGATGCCGCAGATGGATGGAATTGAAGTTTGTCGCGAATTAAAGCAAAATCAGCAAACACAGGCGATTCCAGTGATTTTCGCCACAGTGAGTCAAGAGCGACGCGATCGCCAAATTGCCTTAGATGCAGGAGCAGATGACGTTCTCACTAAACCGCTCGATCGCTTGCAACTTTTGGCGCGAATGAAAACTCTGATCGAGCAGAAACGCCTGAAAGAAGATTTAAGCGAAACCGAACGAGTGTTATTCTCGATCGCTAGAGCGATCGAAAGTCGCGACTCGGAAACCCCTTCTCGAGAAGATCCCTGTGCGAAACTAATCGCGATCGCTCAAGGCTTTGGTGAATTTTTGCACTTAAGTCCGGCAGAAATTCAGGATTTAATGTCAGCCGCTCACCTTCACGATATCGGCAAAGTGGGCATTCCTGACTCGATCCTACTCAAAAAAGGCGAATTAACTGCTGAAGAACGTGAACTCGTTAAACAGCACGTTTTAATTGGCGAACAAATTTGTCAACCTTTACGCAAATTGCGGGGAGTACTACCAATTATTCGGCATCACCACGAACGTTGGGACGGTAGCGGTTATCCTGATAATTTGGCAGGAAATGATATTCCTTGGTTAGCCCAAGTGTTTCAGATGGTCGATATCTATGATGCTTTAACCCGCAAACGCCCTTACAAAAAGGCTTATACTTCCGCACAAGCTTTAGAAATTATCACTGAAGAAACAAGCAACGGCTGGCGCAATCCTGTACTAGCAGACAAGTTTAAATTATTTGTGCAAACTAGGGAGCAAGAAGAAAATTCTGTTACTCGTCCAAGCGATCTTAGTGTCGTTCCTCAGTTCCAGCAAAGTTTTACAACTTCGAGAACGAACAATTTACGCGTTGCTTTTAGTTAAACATTTACAGCGCGAGATTCTCAACTTAGCGTTTCGCGAAGACATCCGATTAGGTTATATTAATTCTAGAGATTCAGACTGGACATGAATGTGTAAGACCAAAGTTGGCTTGCTAATTGAGGCAGTATTCAGCCCCTAAATCCTCGTGCATTTATGCCGAGTACTTATAAAACTCCAGTTGAAGAAAGTGACATAACAAGGTAATGGTAGCGGTAGCAATTTTGGCAGCAGGACGCGGGACAAGAATGAAATCTGACTTGCCCAAGGTCTTACATTCTTTAGGCGGGCGATCGCTGGTCGAATGCGCCCTAAACAGTTGTTTACTAGTAAATCCGAAAAAACGTTTGGTTATCGTTGGCTATCAAGCAGAACGAGTCAAACAGGCACTTACTCATTTTGACAAAATTGAATTTGTTGAACAAACTGAGCAATTAGGTACGGGTCATGCTATTCAACAGCTTCTACCTCATTTAGAGGGCTATACAGGCGATCTTTTGGTTCTCAATGGGGATGTGCCTCTGTTACGCCCAGAAACCCTGGAAAAACTGATCGCTACCCATAAAGAGCATCAAAATGCCGCAACTCTCCTTACGGCTCAATTACCGAACCCTCAAGGCTACGGACGAGTTTTTTGTGATGGCAAAAATCGAGTTAAACAAATTGTCGAACATCGAGACTGTACTGATGCTCAAAAGCAAAATCGTCGCGTTAATGCTGGGGTTTACTGCTTTAATTGGGAAAAGTTAGCAACAGTGCTGCCGAAATTGGAGGCAGAAAATGACCAGCAGGAATATTATTTGACTGATGTGGTGAAATATCTTAAGCCTGTGATGGCGGTTGATGTGGAAGATTATCGGGAAATTACTGGGATTAACGATCGCAAACAGTTGGCGGCTGCTCATGATATTTTGCAGATGCGGGTTAAGGATGCTTGGATGGCAGCCGGGGTGACGATGATCGATCCTGATAGCATTACGATTGATGATACTGTTCAGCTTGAAGCTGATGTAATTCTTGAACCGCAAACTCACTTACGTGGAAATACGGTTATTGCTTCTGGGAGTCGCATCGGTCCGGGTAGCTTGATCGAAAATAGTCGGATTGCGGAAAATGTGACGGTACTTTATTCGGTAGTTACCGACAGTGAAGTGGAAGCTGGTACGCGCATTGGTCCCTATGCACATTTGCGCGGTCATGTCAAGGTGGGAGAAGCTTGTCGCATTGGCAATTTTGTCGAATTGAAAAAGACAACTCTCGGACAAAAGACGAATGTTGCTCATTTATCCTATTTGGGAGATGCTACGCTGGGATCGGGTGTGAATATCGGTGCGGGAACGATAACTGCTAACTACGATGGTGTCAATAAGCATCCCACTCATATCGGTAATAATAGCAAAACAGGCTCGAATAGCGTTTTGGTTGCTCCTGTTAGTTTGGGAGAAAGCGTTACCATCGCCGCAGGTTCGATTATAACTGAAGATGTCCCCGATCGTGCTTTGGCGATCGCGCGATCGCGTCAATCGATCAAAAAAGGTTGGCGGTTAAAGAATAAGTAACTCATTAAGGCTACAAAAGTCAAGCAAACTTTTGTAGTCTTAAAATGAAGCAGAAACCACTTCAGCTAATTTTTCTTCCTGTGAATCGTATTTTACGCAATTAGCTATCAATCTCACTTTTTCAGTCCCACAAAGATAAATTTATCTGTCTGAGTTAGTTAGGTTTTCTAAGTATTTTACCCCTTTTTTTGTAACAAAATAGTAGGGATGAATAGATTCTAAAACCTCTTTAGTCTCTATTAGGTCAGCTTCTAGCAACCGATCTAATATAGAAATTAGAGTTCCTTCTTTTGTAATCGGATTATCTTCCATAATTAGTATTCGTTCAAGTCCATACCAACCTATACCTTTATTACCTTTCCTAGCTATTAGAGACAAAATATGTTCCATTTTACATAAAACAAAAAAAGCACCTCCTTTGCAAATAGTTATAGAGACAAAGGTGTATCTCGCTTGATTAACCTAAAGTTTGGCAAAATTCAGCGACTACTTCCACAAATTCTGTAGTAGACTCATAAGGAAGTACATTGCGACCGGGAATGATATTTCCTTGACCGTTAGGTAAATGTTTAACGTAGGAAATTAAACGTTCTTCTGGATTTTCTGGTTTATCTTTATTACTAATGCTGTCCGCTTCTTCACCGATAACTACCAAAGTGGGTTGGGTAATAGAAGCGATATCCTCAGCGTAATTTTTGCGCCAAAAACCCGCTAAAAACGAGAATACTGCATAACGGCTGCGGGGGTCAACTGCTCCTTGTTGTAAAGTTTGCAACCATGACTCATCTACTGCTTCAGCTTCCGCGAAAAGATTACGTTCGGAAAAAGACTCTAGGAATTGATTCCGGCGAGCATAGCGATAGAATAGATTACCAAAGGGAGAATCTAGCAAATTCCACACTAATTTTTGCTGAAGCGAATTTCTGGGTTTGGTCATGATTTCCCAAGCTGGAGGACCTGCGAAAATTAGTCCTTTAATTAGTTTAGACTGTTTTTGGACAAGAGCGATCGCTACTGGGAGTAATGCACCTTGAGAAATTACTACTACAGGTTTTTTGACGACATTCTCTAAAAAGTAATGCAACTGTTCGGCATAATCTGTGGGATGATAAGCAAAATGAGGCATTTCGCTTTCTCCACAACCGAGTAAATCTGGATTAAAAATTGTTTCAGTTTGACCGTTATTGAACCATTTTGTGGTAAAGCGATCCCAAAAACGACGCGATAAACCGACACCGATAGGATGAATTAATAATAAACTAAGGCGATCGCTATTTGCTCCTTCACTTGGATGAATTTCATAAGCGCAACGAAAATCCTTCCAAGTATAGAATTTAGTTTCACTTGTGGTGGGTGTGGTAGCAGCAGACAAAGATTGTGCACTCATAGTACATTTATTTTAACTGGGATTTTTTCCTATACTATCGAAAGCATAACTATAGTTACCTCTAGCTTGATACTTACTTCAGATTTCAAATTTTAGCTTAATAATTTATTCTTTCACTCAAAAGCAGCAATAAAAATTTACTCTAAATACTGCAAAAGAGCCTCTCTAATTGAAGATATATTCTTATAAATTTGCATTTGAGAAGGAATTTTTTGCAAAGTTTTTGCCAAACTTGAAGCAATTTCTGGAAACTTTTTAATTAAATACATCGGATAAACATAACTATGAATTGTAAACAAAACTGCACCGCTTTTTTCTAATCGTCGCAAAGATTGACGTTCAACGCGCAACCATAAATTTTCTCCTGCATTATCTTTAGTAATCTTAACTTCCCTTATTTTCTCCTTTTCTGGTGGTAAAAATAACTCTGGTGTTTCGACAATACTCCAATTACTTCGCCAAAAAAGTCGATTTGGTTTAATATGCTCGAAGAAACTATCTACCGGACGCTGAAGTTTTTCCTGATATCCTGGTACTGGTTGGTGAATTGCTGCTAATGGTAATCCTAATTTAGACCTTAAATTCCAACGTAAAGGAAAACATACAGAAGCCGCAGTTAAAATATAACCTTTGTCGCTAAATTCTAGAATTAGAAAGTCTTCTTGTACCAAACGTCCCGCTAATTCTAAAGGAGCTTTTCTAAATTCATTTATACACCAAACTCGCCCAGTTGTCAAGTCTTTAATTTGATTTTCTTGTAATTGATAATGCTGAGGAAAATATGTTGATAAATGTTCTAAAAGCAAAGCCAAAGTTTCTTGTTGACTTACTTCGCTACCGGGAAGACTAACAAAAACATCTCGTCTGTGGTGAGAGGATAATTTCTCCTTTAAACTCAACTCATAGGTAAAATGTTCATCAATATCAATCCATTCTGCGATCGCAAGTGGTTTCAACCCCATACTTAGTTCCCACTTACCCGATTTCAAAGGAAGATATCGTAACTGACTCACAACTCCCCCAAAATAACCCCTATCTAACAAATAATATCACACATTTACTCAACTTATAACCACCACTTCGCGTCTTCCTTTGCGACTACTCGTTCGCGTAGCGTCTCCGTAGGAGAAGCGAGTTCTCCTACGGAGTATGCGACTTTGCGCGAGACTTTATACTAATGATAGACGATCTAATAGCGATCGCGTTTGACACAATAAAATAGTTAACTAGATAACAAACCATGACACAACAGAAATTCTGGGACTTAGGCAGATTTGTCCGCACCTTAACTTATTTTGACATAATTCCGGTCATTAGTGACATAGATTGGTTAAAAAACATGATTCTTGGAGAGGACATACAGCAAGTGCAACAAAATCCTAAAATCAAAACAGGCATAATTTTAGTAGCAGGTGCAACTGGTGGTGTTGGTAAGCGAGTTGTCAAGCGACTTCAAAAGTATAATTATCCTGTAAGAGCATTAGTGAGAAGTATTCCGAGAGCAAAAACAATTCTTGGTGAAAACTTAGAATTTTACGAAGCAGACATAACTATTCCTGACACCTTAAAACCGGATTTGATGCAGGATGTAATTGCAATAATTTGTTGCACCGGGACTCGCGTACAACCCGTAGGTGGGGATACTCCTAACCGAGATAAATATTATCAAGGTGTCAAATTTTATCAGCCAGAAATTGCAGAGTCTACACCCGAAGCTGTGGAGTATAAAGGTATTCAGAACTTGGTTAATCTTGCAAGTCAATATTTAGCAAAATCTGATGAAAAAATCTTGTTTGACTTTACTCAGCCAACGGAAGATTTAAAATCGAGTTGGGGTGCGGTTGATGACGTAGTTATGGGTGGAGTTAGCGAAAGTGGAATTCGTTTAGCTGGGAATGTAGCCATATTTTCGGGTAATGTTTCCACAGAAAATAATGGGGGTTTTGCTTCGGTACGAAATCGCAATTTTCAACCACCTTTAGACTTATCTTCTTACGCGGGAATTGAACTGCGAGTTAAGGGTGATGGTAAGCGTTATAAGTTTATTATGCGCTGTGAAAATAACTGGGATGGAATTAGTTATTGCTATTCGTTTGATACTGTTAAAGATGAGTGGATAACAGTTCGCATTCCGTTTAAAGATTTAATTGCGGTTTTTCGTGCGAAAACTGTTCCTGATGCACCTGCATTTGCTGCGAGTAAGACTTATTCTGTGCAATTAATGCTAAGTAAGTTTGAGTATGATAAAGGTTTAAACCCTACATTTGAACCTGGGTACTTTCAGTTAGATGTAGAATCAATTAAAGCCTACAAAGACGAATCTACACCTCAATTTATCATGGTAAGTTCGGCTGGTGTCACTCGTCCAGGTCGTCCAGATATAAACTTAGAAGAAGAACCTCCGGCTGTAAGAATGAATGATATGTTGGGAGGAATTTTAACTTGGAAGTTAAAAGGAGAAGATGCGGTACGCAATAGCGGTTTAACTTATACTATTATTCGTCCTTGTGCGTTAACTGAGGAAATTGGAGGAAAGGTATTGACTTTTGCTGAAGGAGATAATATTAAAGGTCAAGTAAGTCGCGAGGATATTGCTGAATTGTGCGTACAAGCAATTGAAATACCTGCTGCTTGTGAGAAAACTTTTGAGGTTAAAGAAGAGGCAGCCAGTGGTACAATCGATTGGGAAAGTTTGTTTAGGGAAGTGTCACGCGATCGCTAATTATTTCCTCTCTGGATATCTTGCATTTGCTGCATCAATTTGCAGCTACACAAACTCAGAAAACCCACTCATGCGGGTTGCCAATTTTAGCCTCGATAAATTGCTTTTTTTATGGGGAATTTTCTTGACTTTGATTGATTTGTGTGGTAAGCATTTTGCGAGCGAATAGCACACTAGAGGAAAAGAGAAGTAAAGCCCAAAAATTAGACGATTCGGGTACAGAAACAGGTGTTATTTCAGCATCCTTAACTGGTGTAGGATTGAATAAACCTTCATATCCTGAACGAGAATAAGTACCTTCGATAAAGTCTCCTGGTGCGACAATTGGGGCTGTATTTGGACTACCTCCATTCAACCAGTTAAAGTATAAGTAAAAAGAACCTGTAGCGAAGAAGTCTGAGGGAGTTGTACTGAAAATGTAGATATCTGTTTGCTTGGGGGTACTAAGATTATCAAAAAGTGACACAAATGCTTCGGAATTATCGTCGTTGATGGTTTCTTGGAGGATGTTTTCTGCATTGAAAATCTTGATTTCAAAGCTAGATAAATCAAAGACTCCTTGGTTGATAACAAATTCGTTACTGTCAGGGGTGTTGGAGTCGTAAGCGAAGTTTCCTTGGAAAAATCCGCCTGTTTTTAGGTCGCCTTCTAAGTTAAAGTTTAATTGAACAGCAGTAGTAGGAATAGGTGTAAGTAGAGTTGTACAAAGAATGACAATTGAAAGTTGTGAAAGGAAATTCATTTTTCTTTGAGAAAATTGTTTTCTGAGTAAGCTAATGCTTAATCAAAAGGTTACTTATCGATGGAAATAGATAAATCACTCAAAGGAAGTAGACTGGTTGGTGTAGAGTTGTGAAATTATTGTTTGGGTTGGGGGTGGTAAGCGAGATTTAAGATGAGTTTCTCCCCAAGTCGCAAAGCTGAGTTATTAGTTGGAAAATTAATGTTTATGGGTTGGTTTTTCGTTTAAGCAATATTGATGTAGATTTTCTCCCCAAGTCGTAAAGCTGAGTTATTGGTTGGGAAATAGATGTTTACGAGTTGGGTTTGATGTCGCTAGTTTGGAAATTTATCGGTTTCAGCATCATTGAAAGAAATTTTCTCGCAAAGTCGCAAAGCTGAGTTATTGGTTGGAAAATAGATGTTTACGAGTTGGGTTTGATGTCGCTAGTTTGGAAATTTATCGGTTTCAGCAGCATTGAAGGAAATTTTCTCGCAAAGTCGCAAAGCTGAGTTATTAGTTGGAAAATTAATGTTTATGGGTTGGTTTTTCGTTTAAGCAATATTGATGTAGATTTTCTCCCCAAGTCGCAAAGCTGAGTTATTAGTTGGGAAATAGATGTTTACGAGTTGGGTTTGATGTCGCTAGTTTGGAAATTTATCGGTTTCAGCATCATTGAAAGAAAATTTCTCGCAAAGTCGCAAAGCTAAGTTATTGGTTGGAAAATAGATTTTTCTGGGTTGGTTTGAGATTTTTGGGTTTCAGCAATATTGAAGGAAAATTTCTCCCCAAGTCGCAAAGCTGAGTTATTGGTTGGAAAATTAATGTTTATGGGTTGGTTTTTCGTTTAAGCAATATTGATGTAGATTTTCTCCCCAAGTCGCAAAGCTGAGTTATTGGTTGGAAAATAGATGTTTACGAGTTGGTTTGAGATTTTTGGGTTTCAGCAGCATTGAAGGAAAATTTCTCCCCAAGTCGCAAAGCTGAGTTATTAGTTGGGAAATAGATGTTTACGAGTTGGGTTTGATGTCGCTAGTTTGGAAATTTATCGGTTTCAGCAGCATTGAAGGAAATTTTCTCGCAAAGTCGTAAAGCTGAGTTATTAGTTGGAAAATTAATGTTTATGGGTTGGTTTTTCGTTTAAGCAATATTGATGTAGATTTTCTCCCCAAGTCGTAAAGCTGAGTTATTGGTTGGGAAATAGATGTTTACGAGTTGGGTTTGATGTCGCTAGTTTGGAAATTTATCGGTTTCAGCATCATTGAAAGAAATTTTCTCGCAAAGTCGCAAAGCTAAGTTATTGGTTGGAAAATAGATGTTTCTGGGTTGGTTTGAGATTTTTGGGTTTCAGCAATATTGAAGGAAAATTTCTCCCCAAGTCGCAAAGCTGAGTTATTAGTTGGGAAATAGATGTTTACGAGTTGGGTTTGATGTCGCTAGTTTGGAAATTTATCGGTTTCAGCAGCATTGAAGGAAAATTTCTCGCAAAGTCGTAAAGCTGAGTTATTGGTTGGAAAATAGATGTTTACGAGTTGGGTTTGATGTCGCTAGTTTGGAAATTTATCGGTTTCAGCATCATTGAAAGAAAATTTCTCGCAAAGTCGTAAAGCTGAGTTATTGGTTGGAAAATAGATGTTTACGAGTTGGTTTGAGATTTTTGGGTTTCAGCAGCATTGAAGGAAAATTTCTCCCCAAGTCGCAAAGCTGAGTTATTGGTTGGGAAATAGATGTTTCTGGGTTGGTTTGATTTCGTGAAGAGGTAAGGGGTAGAAGAAATTTTGGCGATTATTTTGATAAGTTTGTTAGGTTAATTGGGTAAATTGTCGGAAAATATGGTTTAGTAGGGTAAAAACTGGAAAATAAATCTCTAGTAATTTGAAATAAATATGGGAACTTTTTTATTTGTCTTGCTTGTTTTCCCTTTTGTGTAAGAATTTAGAAGATGAGACGGGGTTAGGTTAAAATGATTTAGGCTGAGTAGATATAATTTTCCTAGCATCTATTTCTTCTTTCCTGTGTCTGAAGTTACTTCCTCTGATGTCTCGCAGTTTAACCAACAAACTTATCAACGTCTGTCTCAAGCGTTGGGTATTGGTTTACGTCGTCAAATTTTTATGGTTGTTTGCGATGATTTTGGTTTTCGGGAGATTCTAATTCAGCAGCTAGATGCACAATTGAAGGGATTGCAGTTGGTAACTTTAGAGTTAGATTTGGATAATCCTAATATTGTCGCGCAAATTGGGAAATGGTTGAAGAAAAATCAGTTAGTTAAGAAAAAGCGATCGCTTTCGGATAAGGTTTCGTCTACGCTACTTCCTCATTTTCAAATTGTCGGGGTAGAACGGCTGATTCGTCAATCCCCAGCCCAACAACAACTTTTTCTCCGTAGTTTACAATCTCTGGAACGTTATTTACCACGTTTGGAGGCGAATTTGTTGTTTTGGTTGCCTTGTCCGTGGTTAAATACGATTAGGCAGTCTGTACCTGAGTTTTGGCGCTGGCATACGGGGATATTTATTTTTCAGGGAGACCCAACTCCGGTAGACTGGGAATTGTCTAGGTCTACTCAAGTTAGGGAAAGTAAGCCGGATCTTAATTTAGATTTGGAGTCAACACAATTAGACTCTAACACGATCGCGCCCCTCGCTGTTGCTCAAGAAGATATCTCGGTTGCGGAAATTTCTGTAAATACTGAGGAAGAAACCAGAGTTACTTCTTCTCTACCACAACTCGATAGTCTCGAAGATGTGGCAGAATTGTTAGAGCAGTCTTATTCCCAAAATGAAATTGCTACTGCTTTAATGCAATTGGGGAATAAGTTTCGCGAATTTGTTGCTGCTGGGGATGCTTCTCAAGAAAATTTAACTACTGCTATACAAGCTTATTCCCAAGCGCTAGAATGGGCTGAAGATGATTTTTCCCATACACCAGAAATTCTCAATGATTTAGGAAATATTTTCTGGATGATGTCTCGTCAAACTACTGAGACTACGGAAAAGTTAGCATTTCTCGAACAAGCTATACAAGCTTATCAATTTGGTTTAACTCGTCTGACAGCCGAAACTGCACCGCAAATTTATGCGATGATTCAAAATAACTTGGGTGCAGCTTATGGAGATTTAGCTAGTTATCAAGATACTACGGTTAATTTACAATTAGCAATTCGCGCTTACGAAGATGCTTTGCGTTATCGATCGCCAGCACAAGATCCGCTAAAATATGGTTCGACGCAGAATAACTTGGGGACAGCATACTGGAATCTTGCCCAAAAACAAAATAGTCCCGCTAATTTACATAGCGCGATCGCGGCTTATAATGAAGCTCTAGCTCAGTATAGCCCAGATCGGACTCCGACTAATTGGGCGACGATCCAAAATAACCTCGGTACGGCATACTGGAATTTAGCTCAATACGAACAACCAGAAATTTATTTACGAGTTGCAATCGACTCTTACCAAAACGCCCTTGAATATCGTAACTCAGAAACCTCCCCCGCAGCTTGTGCAGCTACACAAAATAATTTAGCTACCGCTTACTGGCATTTAGCCACAAAAGTTGACCAAGAACCCCAAGTCAAGCAAGAATATTTACAAAGCGCGATCGCTAATTACGAAGCAACTTTGATTCTCGCTTTGAGGTTAACGAATCAAGATCCACCTGTAAAGCTCAATTTCGATCTCAAAGGGACTTATAATAATCTTGGTTCCGTGCTTTATCAACTTGGTAATTTACCCCAATTCGATGAAACAGAGAAACAAGAGTATTTCATCGGAGCATTACAAGCGCATTTAGAAGCTTTAGACCTTGCTACTCCCGATACAGGAGGTTACAAAGTCGCCTTTAACTACATTATCCGCATTGTGAGGACACTTTATCAAGAATTTGGCGTTTCCGGACAAAATCTCGCTTTAGCTGTCATTCCCGCTCAACTCTTACCAGAAATTCTGCCAAAATTGTAAAATTATACTTAATTCTTAACAATTGAGATTTTAGATCATTGGAGTGATTAGAAATTTCTACTAGCGCAATAGTTTAAGCCTATCCTAGCTATTTCCTTTTCCGAGGCTCCGCCTCCAGTTAAAATTAAAGTGGAGAATAGGTTCAAATTCACTTCAACGCGATCGCCTATAATCAAAACAAAGTTTAATTCCTCGTTTCTAGGCTCCGCCTAGAAATGCCCTTCGGAGGCTCTGCCTCCATTAAAATTATAACTCTAACTTTACTATTATAACTGTCATTCTGAGCGAAGCAAAATCTTTCCTCTCATCCACCTAGAAATGCTTTTCAGAAGCTCCGCCTCCAGTTAAAATTAAGGAGGCAGAGCCTCTAGTTGTGCGTTCCCCGGCGGAGCCAGGGAACGAGAGAAAATGCTATTTCCCTCGATACTTCCTCGTTTCTAGGCTCCGCCTAGAAATGCTTTTCGGAGGCTCTGCCTCCATTAAAATTATAACTCTAACTTTACTATTATAACTGTCATTCTGAGCGAAGCAAAATCTTTCCTCTCATCCACCTAGAAATGCTTTTCGGAGGCTCCGCCTCCAGTTAAAATTAAGGAGGCAGAGCCTCTAGTTGTGCGTTCCCCGGCGGAGCCAGGGAACGAGAGAAAATGGGATTAAAAGGTGGTCTTCATTCAGGAGATTATTAATGCCGAGTTTAGAAGTAATTAAAGCTATAGATGCTGCTTTACCCGACGATGAAATAATTAAAAATGTTACTAATCTCTTGCAAGAATATGCTAAAAATGGAGAAGTAGAAATCGAATTAGATGAAGCAGAAGCAAAAAATATTTTAGTCCCGGCAAATACAGAAATTCTGATTGTAACTAAAGCTTTTTTAAAGGAATATTTTGAGATTAATTTTCAAACTGGTTATCGAGTAATGGTAGCTTTAGGGGGTATTCGAGAAGAAAAACATGGTCTTCTGCAAGCTAAGTTTTGTTTTGCTACTTTATACTGGGATGCTGAGGGAAATATGGTGACTATCGATTTTCATTTAGAGATGAGATAAGCAATTCTTCTCGTTTCTAGGTTCTACTTCCATTAAATTCATAACTTTCGCCTCACTATTATAACTGTCATCCTGAGCGAAGCGTTCGCGAAGCGTTCTCGAAGAGTAGGATCTAGGGAGATCTTTCGTTTCGCTCAGGATGACTTTTTGACTGGAAATTCAGATGAATTTTGTGTAGAGATGTTGCATGAAACGTCTCTACCTTCTTGTTAGAAATGCCTCTCGGAGGCTCCGCTTCCAGTTAAAATTAAGGAGGCAGAGCCTCTAGAATGCGTTCCCCGGCGGAGCCAGGGAACTAGGGAAAGGGGGGAGCCAGGGAACTAGGGGAAGGGGGAGCCAGGGAACTAGGGAGATGAGATAAGCACTTATTCTCGTTTCTAGGCTCCGCCTAGAAATGCTTTTCGGAGGCTCCGCCTCCATTAAAGATGACGAGGCAGAGCCTCTAGTTGTGCGTTCCCCGGCGGAGCCAGGGAACTAGGGAAGGGGGGAGCCAGGGAACTAGGGGAAGGGGGAGCCAGGAAACTAGGGAAAGGGGGGAGCCAGGGAACTAGGGAAAGCAGTTACATCTCTCTTACTGTGGGTTTCCCGTCAACAATTTCGCCGACTAAAACAAGATCGGCAACATTGACAAATAAACCATTTTCTAGTACCCCAGGAATATTATTAATTGTCTTTTCTAACTCCCCAGGATTGTCAATTTTGTCGAATTTGACATCAATTACCAAATTACCTTGGTCGGTAACAACAGGTCCAGCTTTCTTAACTCCCATGCGTAATTCGGGCTTTCCACCTAACTTTTCAATAGCGCGCATTGCTGGGGAAATAGCCATCGGAATTACTTCTACTGGTAGCAAAAATGTTGAGCCTAACTCCTTGACAAGTTTGCCACTATCTACTACAACAATAAACATATCTGCCAGAGAATCGACAACTTTCTCGCGAGTATGTGCCGCACCGCCACCTTTGATTAAGTTTTTTTGCGGATCTACTTCATCAGCGCCATCAATTGCTATGTCAATTTGGGAAATTGCGTCCAAACTTGTCAAGGGAATGCCATATTTTTTAGCCAATACCTCAGCTTGGAAAGAAGTAGGTACTCCCTTAATATTTTTTAACTCTCCACTTTGCAAGCGAGATCCCAAAAACTCAATGGCATAAGCTGTCGTCGAACCAGTACCTAATCCAACAATCATACCAGATTCCACGCGGGCAGCCGCAGCTTTACCCACTTCTTGCTTCATTACCTTAACTGGATCGTTTTCTCCTACCATGAAAATAACTCCTCTAAATTCTGCTTCTAAGTTTTAGTTATCTCACTAAATTCCGTGATAGCGATCGCTGTCTTTAGCAATGTACTATAATTCGATTATAATTGGGAAAAATATCCGCTTAAATAGCCAAAAATACGCAGTAAATTTACTCGCTCTAATTTAATTAGAGATTTTTAGCCAGGGGAACTAATAATTCAGTTCTCTCCAGAAAAATTTTCAGTGAGTAGTTGCTGTTGGAAACGTAAATAAATTTGTATTTCCTTAAATTTTAAAATCAATTTTTGTGCAACAAATAAACTCGACTTTCGCTTTGGGACAAAATCAGCTTGAAATTAGTAGCAATTTAATAGGCAGTGTAAGATATGAAGGCAGCAACAGCACTTAATTTAATCATTCAGCCTCCAAACTACCTAAGTTCTCAATTCTTCGAGAAACTAGGTTTTCAACCATTACCAGAAATTCCCCTGTTGCTGTACAAACCAATTGTTAATGCTGAAATCATTAATCTTTTTCAAGGTTTCGGTAAAGCTTTACCAACTACAGAACTAGCTGGAACCCGTTTTTTGTTAACGAGATCGCCACACACTGATTCTCAAATAGCGATTGAGTTTTTACAAGCACAACCTTTGCTTAAAGTGATTCAAGCAGCTAAAAATGCTTGGTTTTTCAACGTAATTTTTCAGCAGAATTTATTTTTTCAATACCAACCTATTTTTAATTTACAATCAGGTAAAATATTTGCCTATGAATGTTTGGCTCGCGCCAAAGACAATAATTTGCAAATAAAAAATGGCAAAGAATTAGTTGATGCAGCCCTGGAAACCCAACTTATTTATGATTTCGATGAATTAGCTCGTAGCACTTGTGTAGAATCAATTGCTGCTCTAAAAAGCAATCAGATTTTTTTTATTAATATTTTGCCCAATGCTTTAGTAAATAATCCCCTAGCTTTCGAGCAAAACTTAAAACAAATAGAAAGAGCCCACTTAAAACCATCTCAAATTGTTTTCGAGCTAACCGAACTCCAGGCGATCGCTACAAATCGCCCCTTGTTAAAAATACTTCACCAACTTCGCCAACAGGGATTCGGGATTGCGATCGACGATTTGTGTAGTAACACCAACCTAGATCACTATTTCCTCGAATATCACCCTGACATCATCAAAATAGACAGACAAATCGTACATGGTTGTAGCAACCACCCAATCAAAGGAATGTTGTTTAAAGCAATAGTAGCCTCAGCACACGAACTCGGTTGTTTGGCGATCGCCGAAGGACTAGAAAATCCTGAAGATATCAAGTTCTGCCGCAATTTAGGCGTGGACATGGGACAAGGATTTGGTCTTGCCATGCCAGGACAAATTTTGCGGCAGGAACCACTCAATCATTTTACTCCTTCGATCAAAATCGCTTCATAGAAACGACCCGCAAACAATTTTGCCGCCACACTAAAAGCCACATTCCGCACGACAGAATGTAGGACATTGTGTGTCGAGCATCACCGAGAAGCGATCGCGGACAAAAAAGTGGTAACACCTAGAAACATTTAACCAGAAAAACGTGTTTATGGCAAAATGTGTCTGACAGGGAAGCCAAAACAGCAATTTGAGACCAGAAATGCCGAGAAAAAAGGGATTTACCAGGGAAGACTGGCAAGGAAAAAACAATCAGCTTACGGGGTGACAAACGGATTGAAACCAAGACGGGTAGGGAGTTCAGGGATGTAAATTGTGGAGATAATCCACCTGTCGTGTGGAATGTAGGTTCTAACGGGAGTCCCCACGCCGCATTGCTGATGGTAGGAAAAGCTTGAGAGTAACTACGGCTGCACTAACTGGAGGCGACACCACTCTTGCCCAAAAATTTTTTTTCTAACTCTGGCAACTGCTAACCAGATCCGCTATAATCGATTAGGCACATTCAGGAGAGATGGCTGAGTGGTCGAAAGCGGCAGATTGCTAATCTGTTGATAGGTGCGTAAGGCCTATCCGAGGGTTCGAATCCCTCTCTCTCCGTTTTGAGAAGATGAT
>NZ_JAAHBQ010000032.1 GCF_020144665.1 Oscillatoria salina IIICB1
CAGACAGGGCAGCAACACCTTATTTCCCATTGCTAATACAGTCTTTTGAAGATTGAGGCAGGATGTCGAAGATGAGATGAATTCGCCAGTCGTCGGACTCGTTATACGCTTCGTGGGGGGCTTTGTTGTCAAACCACCAGCATTCGCCGGGCTGCATACGCACCCATTCGTCCCCCGCGCCCAAGAGGCTGCCCGCTGTACTCTGTAAAACCAGGTGATAGCGATCGCGAATCCGATAGTACTCCCCTTTGTCAATGTGGCGATAAACGCGGCCCTTCGGAGCTAATCGCACAATCGTAGCCCGCCCTAGCTCGCCGCCAATCTTGCGAGCAAAGCTTTCCAGCCACTCCATCGTTCTGGGGAAATGCTGGGCCAGTTGGGTGCGGCGGCTGGGGTGAACATCGTTGCCACTCACGCCGGGGGGGAAGGGTTTGACAGCGCTGCGGAGATAAATCGTGTGGGTTTCGCGCTGAACTTTTACCTTGGTTTGTCGGCTGGTGTCGTGGAGCCACAAATCGCTATGGGCGGCAATTTCGTCCACCAAGGGCTGAATGTTGACTTCTGTATCCAGCAAGCGAAAGTGCTGTAACGAGTCAACTTCAGAGGCAGTCGCAATTGGCAGCGGGACAGAAAAGGTCTCGGTAGACGGAGTGGTTACCGGGGGGTGTCCCTGCCAAAACTCGGGCAGAGCGGTCAGCTTCAGCAAGGCCATGAGGCAGTGCTGCACGTTGTCTACTCGGATGACGTTGTTATAGACCGTGGTGCGGATGGCTCCATAAACGGGCGATCGTTGGGACACATAATACATCTCTGCCGCTTCGTAAAACTGGAGTTGCCGGACACTGCGTAACCCGCGCCAGATCGCCGACTGGTAACACTGGGCGCGATCGCGATCGTCGGTTTGTACAGCAAGCTGATAGGCATCAACCAGTCCTTCCAGATAGACCCCGGTTGAGGAGGCATGGGGAGGGCCATATTTAGGACGATCGGGATTGTAGAAACGCCCTCGCAGATCGTCATAGCGGGCACTGTCCCACTGCTGCATGGCCAGCAGCCAATCATTCATTTCAAAAATCAGGTCGAGCAAGTCGCGATCGCCTGTCGCTTGATACAGCAGTGCATAGG
Organism: Oscillatoria salina IIICB1; assembly: GCF_020144665.1. Lineage (NCBI taxonomy): Bacteria > Bacillati > Cyanobacteriota > Cyanophyceae > Oscillatoriales > Oscillatoriaceae > Oscillatoria > Oscillatoria salina. The sequence goes on from NZ_JAAHBQ010000032.1 coordinate 1,126, forward strand.
CTTGGGTGTGCCAGGGCACAAACGCCGGATTACGCTGTTGCTGATGCCAGGTGCGGTAATAGGCGATGCTTAGACGACAGCGTTCGAGCAGTTGAGGATCTGGTGTGCGCTTATACATAGCCGCCCAGAAAAGTAGGGCTTCACCGGGATAGAAGTTTTGGTTGTCGTTGCGATCGCTCGGCTGCAAAAAGGTACGGAAGGAACCATCCGGTTGCCAAAGATGTTCGACAGTGCGGCAGAGTCCGGCAAATTGTGAGGCAAAAGGGGAATGGTTGAGGCTGACTTCAGTTAGGTCAGCATGTTCCAAAATGGTCAGAGCGGCGAGGGCGATCGCCCCCAGTTTCACTTTGCCGTTGTACGCTACAAAGCCCAGTTCACCCTCGGTGCGGTAGAACTGCGCCAGATTGTAAGTCAGATTATGGGTGGCTAGAACCTGTCGATCCGAACGTCCGGTCTGTCGGGCGTAGCGCACCATTGCCAGGGTCGCCATGAACTGTCGAATCAAGTTATTGCTGCCAGATTCTGTGCCGCGACTGGGAAAATATTTGTAAGTGAGTCGCCCATCCGCTTGCACTTGCCGCAATAGCCACTCGCCCATCAGGGTGGTCATCTGTTGCAGAACGTCTCCGGACAGCGCTGCCAAGGGCACGAGACAACTGCCTCGGTGGAGGGTTTCCGCCTTGACGATAGGGTGCAAGGTCATCACGACCTGCCGAGCGTCAAACGCTTGCACAACACCCTGTTTGAAAAAGGTTCGCTCAGTCAGATTCAGGTCTTGCAAAAAGTTGGCCAGCACCTTTTGAAAGGTTAAATTGCGAGCGACCAGCGTTGTAGGGGCGTAACGCACCATGCGATCGCGGTACTGCAACTCGATGCCGCGAATGCCCCGATGAACGTTCGCGAAGACTTGCTGAAACTGCTGCGCGGTCACCCGCCGATAGCGGTGAGTAAAGCACACCTCCAAAGTGTCGGGTGCTGGGCGGGAAGCTGAGGGTGCGATCGCCTCGACGACTGCCGATAATGTCGCCCCTAAATCCAGACCGTAGCACCACTGCGCCTGCTGATATTGCCCCCCTCGCCGTTGGGCCACATAGGTCGGCCCCAGACAGGCTATGGGCGGCAGGTCGGCGGCATTACTATGCAAAGCTGCCTGGAGATACTGGGTCAGAAGGTTGTCATCAAGGGTAAGGATGGTCATGCGATCGCGCTGTGAGGGGCTGTCAATATTGGGATTGATGCTCAGTTTCCCCTCAGTTGGCGTTTACTCAACCTCAGAAAGCAACCGAACACCGGCAAGGTCAATTAGTTACCAGCAAATATGGCAGGGGGCATCGCTATTGCCAGTCCCAATTGCCATCTCAGTCCCAATCACCATCACCATCACCATCACCATCACCATCGCCATCACCATCACCATCCCCATCGCCATCACCATCACCATCGCCATCACCATCGCCATCACCGTAGCTAGCGATGAAAATCTCATCGGTTTGAGCAAACACGCTCGAAGCATTCTCACTATCAGCGTCGGCAGTCACTTCAGATAATTGCTCGCCAGAGGTAAGCAAGGTTTGTTGAGAGTTTTCAAATGCTATCCAGGACTGTTGAGCGATCGCCCGCGAAGCCGCAACCCCCAGCAGAGAAGCGATCGCGCTGAGCATGATGAGTTTTTGCAGCATGATAAATTCCTCCAAAAATTGAGAACTAATTGTGCTTTAGCCGTGTTCAAGCGGTCATTACGTTCGTGCTTCTTTTGATGATAACGGGCAAACATGACCAAAAAATGACACGGGGGAAGTCCCGCTAAAATGGAGTTGCTCCAGCAAAAGTGAAGTCATTTTCAGTTAAGGTATTAGCTTCAACTCCGAGTAACTCAGCAAGTTGAGTATTTTCCTCAAGGGAGGAGATATCTGCGCCAAGAGTAATTAATGTATCAGACTCCTGTTGGATTAGGCTGAGATCGGCAAACGTGAGGTCTGGAAAACCACCTAAGCCAATTACATCTTCTCCCGATGTGAAGTCAGTAATAATATTGGCACTGGTTGGGATTTCAGCGTTTGCAATCCAGAACTGGTCAGCACCAGAGCCACCTGTCATCACATTGTCGCCACCAACCAGAGCAAAGAAGCGATCGCTGCCGTCACCGCCAATTAAACGGTCATTCCTGCCAAGGAGAAAGTCATCATTGCCATCTCCGCCATAGAGCCGATTATTACCATTGCCTTCAGTTGCGTCCAGGGTATCATTGCCCGTCCCACCAAAGAGGCGATCGCCACTTCCCGCCAACAGTTCATCATTGCCATCTCCACCATAGAGCCGATTATTGCCATTGCCTTCAGTTGCGTCCAGGGTATCATTGCCAATCCCACCGAAGAGGCGATCGCCACTTCCCGCCAACAGTTCATCGCGATCGCTGCCAGCATAAATCCGATTTCCCCCAGTCGCGACGGAAGCAAAGACTTGATCCTCTCCAGCCCCCGTAAAGACGAGATTCTTTTCACCGTCAAAGTTCAAACCCGCTTTGAGGATATCTGGCTCTGGACTACCAAAAATGAGTTTATCCAAAAAGGAGTTTTGATTGATAGAAATCGACAACTCAGTGGTGAAGATTTCTCCAGTAGAGTCAGTAGCTGTGAGGATGACTTCATAATTTCCACCCGTATTCTCTGCGGGAATTCCTGATAAGATTCCAGACTGAGTGACGATAAGCCCCTCTGGTAAATTTTCTGCTGAGTAAGTAATTTCATCACTGATAGAAATATCGACAAAGTTAGCACTTAAATCTTGAGTAATATTTTGGTTTTGAAGGATAACAATATCTTCAATCTCTTGCGTTTGAATAATTGTTTTTTCGCCGTCTCCGATTTGGTCGATAATTGCTGGAAAATCGACATAATATTTTTCTTTGAAGTTGCCAATCGTTGTCAGCAAATCATCAGGAGGTGTGTTATTGGCAAGTTCTTCTAATTGCTGATTTGCTTGAGCAAATAATTGGGAAGCTGCTTCAAAAACAGTAGTAATATCTATTTGATTTTCTAAATGTTCTAGCAAGGGTAATGTTTCTAACCGATCGAGAATCTTATCTTGGACTTCTAGGGGATTCGTTAAATCGAGTGCAGATAATTCCCCAATTAAATTACTAACTGTTTCAACCACTCGCTGACTACTTTCTGAGTCAGTTGTAAGATTATCGATTAAATCAACAGAGAGTTTTAATAACCCTGCCACCTTAACATGATTGAGATAAACCTCTTTGGCGACTTCATCACCAGTCGCTATTGTTAATAATGGGTCATAATTAAATAAATCAATATCTTCAGGTAAGTTGAAAACTTGTTTGATTTGATTTTGGGCAGCTTCAATCGAGATTCCCTTTTCGACTAAAATCGTAGCTAAAGTGGTCAAAGGAGTCGCAACAGAAGCATCACTAAGGGTAAAGAACGGAATTTCAATCGGTAAACCGCTAGAAGTATCTATCCCGTCAGTAAAGACTAAACGCCCTTCTTCGCTATCAATTTCACCATTATCGTTGCTATCAAAAATATTAAAGGGAATCTCTAAGTTATAACTCCCATCTTCATTGGTAATAGTATTAGGTTCGTTGCTATCAAGGATGCCGTTAAAATTAGCGTCTAAATAAACTGTAGCATTGTCCAAATAACCTTGAGAGGCTTTACCACCAATATCAATATTGCCACCAACATTCCATATCGGAAAAGTGGCTAAGTCAATATCAAGAATCGTCTCCATCACCTCGTAAAAGCCAACATCCACACCGACTTTCACTTCAGCATTTAAAAATGCTTCTATTTCTCCACTAACTTCAACACCAACTTCTGAATTTTCCTGAAACCCACCAAAGTCATTTTCAATCACTTCTAAGAAGCGAATTACACCATCATTCGTCCCACTGTTTTCGCCATTATCAATAAAATCAACTTTGATATCACCATCGCTTTGTACACCTCCAGTCATCTTCGCCTTAGCGACAACAAGATTATTTTCAAAACCAATTCCCACCCCAAAGCTACCGCCTAATTCGTTAACATCTTCTCCATCTTCATTAAAATCTCTGAGATAGAATCCATCTAAAGTTCTGATTGAGTTATCGTCTGAAAATCCTAGTTCTTTCCATTGCGCTAATCCAGCAGTATCATAACCAAAATAGAGGTTAGAATTTAAGCCCAAATCAAATTCTAAAACCGCATTTAATCCCCAATCTGGTAATAAAGCGTCTAAACCGATTTCAGTGACATCAAAATTGACATCAAAATCAGCATCAGGAAAATCATAAATTAATAAGTCTGTGTTTTTTCCTAATAATAAATCTTGGGCAACAATTTCTGGGGTTTGTAATATAGGAATCGATAAACCTGGAGTATTATAGACAGCATTAATGAAGTCAACAGTGGGTTGTAGATTCTCTTCTTCAGTTTGGTCAACTTGGTCAATTACTGCATCGGGTTCACGGATAAAATTAGCAACAGCATCATCGTCTTCTAAACTAGCCGCATTGATTGTAATTTCATAGCTTCCTAAATCTATGGCGTAAGTTTCGACAACTTTGCCATCATCTTCTGTATCTTCATCTATTTTTTTACTGTCGTAATAGTTGAGACTATAACTATCAACGGCTTCTCCACCTAATCTAACTAAATTAATTAAATACTCAAGGTTATCCAAAAACTCAAATAAGTTATCTGCTTCTCCACTTCCCCCTGCCAATTTGAAAGCTAATTCTGCTAAAGAAACTTCGCCATCATCATTATAGTCATAGAGTGAGTCTAACTCTAAATAACTGAGGAATTTTGTATCAGTATTGAAAGTATCGATGATGGGGTATATGGGCTGTAGTTGATTGTCAATTTGGTCTAAGTATTTAACAAAGTAGTTAGAAACATAAGTTCCTAAATCTAACTCTAAGTCATTAATCTCAACAATAAACTCACTTTCATCAGCAGCAGAAACAGTTTCATCGGCATAATTAAAGAGAGGGAAATCAACATATAAATCAAAATTGAATGTCGGGAAATAAATACTTCTATCTAAACTCCCGATGGCTGATAGTCCTAACGCTGCATCTCCGATTAAGTCATAATTGGTATATTCTTCAAAGAAGGTCTGAGTATCAGTTTCCGCCGTCACAGAAATTAAGGCTAATTCTTCTTGACTGAGTTGTCCATCATTATCAAAGTTTTCATCAGTAAGCGTAACTGTACCGTCTAGATTTAAGACACTCTCAGTATCAGGATCATCTTCAAAATCAACTTTAACAAAACCGAGACTACCGCTTCCTTCTAACTCTTCTAATTCGAGATCGACATCGAGATCATAAATCGTGTTTTCAGTATCAAGATAAAACGTACCATCTTTACCCAAGCTAAAGACTAAAGTGCCATCATAACTAATATCACCGACGACAGTTCCCTCATAACTCATCCCTAATGCAGACATTCCCAAATCATCAGCAACATCAAAGGTAACGTCTTCATAAGATTCGCTAACGGTAACGGTGAAAGTGGTGTCTATATCGGTTACTTCTATATCAAGCGATACACCATACTCAGCGAGTATATCTAATAAGATTTGTTGTAATTCCCAAGCGGTTAATTGACTGGTGGTTTGTATTCTTTCAATTAAATCATCGTTAAATAATTCGATAAAGTCTGGTACAACCCCTTCTAATTGACCTAATATGGGGATGCTAAATTTATCTTGAGCTTTTTGGATGGCATTTAAGGCAGATTCTAAACCTTTATAGGTATTTTCTGTATCTAACAGTCTGTCTTGAACGTAGATAATTTGAGGGTCAATGGTTAACTCATTATAGTCATCATCATTACTACTCAATTGATATTCAAGGGTACTCAGATGAAAATCATTGGCTTCGATAATGTTTTCATCAATTGCTGTTATCTCGATTGACTGTAATTGATACCAATTATCTGGGGTGAAATTTAAACTAGAAACGCCTTCGATTTCGCTATCTGTCGTAAAGTCAAGGGTAACATCATCAGTGGGTTGACTCAGTAAAGAAATTTCGATCGTTGCAGCTTCCCCTTCAGTTACTTGAGTACGATCGCCTTTTTGGACTATTCTTAATCCAGGGGTATCATTGTCAATGATTTCTAAAATTGCTTCACTACCCCGATCCTCAATATCGTAAGTTTCCCCTGTGGAGAGTTGAATAACGATATTTTCACCAGCGACTCTTGTCGTGTCAGTGGTGGAAATATTATTCCCATTTTCTAAAGTAACGGCTACGGCTGTAGAATCAGAATTACTGAGATTTGTCTCTGCGGTTAAGGTGGCAACAACACCATTACTAAATGTTAACTCACTTGCTGCGGGTATAGTATAACTGCTAATATCTTCATCATCAATAATTAAACTGATTTCACTTGTATCAGAATCATAAGCAGTAGTAACAAGAAGATCAAATCCTTCTACTAAGTAATCATCAATCGGTTGAATAAATAAATTACTGGTGTCACTTCCGGCGGGAATATAAATTAAACCTGTTTCAAGGATTTCTTGATAGTCATCACCGTTACCTGCGGTACTTCTATCCGTTGCAATTTGATAACCGATTGCCAAACCGCGATCGCCATCATTATTATTGGGAGTGGGTTCACTTAAGGTAATCGTAAAATAGCCAGGGGAGGCTTCTTCTTCCACCCCATCACCCACAGCAATATTAACGGTAGGTTTGTCATTATCGAGGATTGAAACTTCTAGATTTTCCGGCGGGGTAACTTCATCGTAAGTTGCATCTTCCTCGCTATTCACCGTAAATTCTATTGCGGCGGTATGATTATATTCGATGTCATAATCATCTTCGGCATTAACAACAACTCTTTGCGGATCGTTCCAATTATTTTCATCAAAGGTAAGCTTGAGAAAGATACCCGCTTCTCGATCATTTAAAGCAATTTGACTCTCAGGAGTCATCATCACCGCTACTTCTCCAAGGGGTTGAGTTGCTAATTCAACGGAGTAAGTAAATTCATCAATAGAATTAACGATGACTTGCGCCGTATCGCTATCATCTTGATTGGTTATATTAATGACTTGAGTTGAAATATCATCATAAAAGTCATCTTCACTGACGACATTGGTGACGATTTGGTAATTGATATCCCCATCTTCTATAACATCATCGACTGAAGCTAAAATGACTTCCTGAGTTTGATTCCAATTATCTTGTGTAAAGTAAAGCGTATCGAGATTTAAAATTCCTTCGCTTTCATCGTTACTGTTGATATAGACAATAATTGTGTCAGTGGGTTGAGTGGCTAAAGAGAGAAAGAAACTTTGGGTAGAAGCGTTATTTTCAGCAGTGGTGAAATTATCAGTATCAGTGATTTGGTTGCCGTCTGAGTCAGTAATAATTATCTGTGGCGTGTCATTATCTAATAGGGTGATTGTAGCGCTAATATTTTCTTCGCCATCTAAATAATAGCCACTATTGGTATTTAAAGTGACTGTGATGGTTTCATCATTTTCAGCGATGTTATCTGCAATGGGATAAACTTCTATAATTGCACTGTCGCTTCCTTCTTGGATCGTAATTTCGTTATTCGTGAAGTTTTGATAGTATAAAACTCTTCCGCGAACTTCGCCAAAAAAGGCATCCAAATCGCCATCATCATCAATATCCCCAAATGCTGGCATCGCATTTTTGCCGATGTCTGTGACTGTTTCGCCTTCCGTATCGACAAATAAATTGGCAATGCCTGTTTGTTCAACATAATTCGCTTCAACAGAATTACCAGTATTGTTGTAATAGGCGATCGCGCCTTCGGCATTGCCAATGAAAGCATCAAAGTCATTATCTTCGTCGATGTCGATAAAACCGAGGGAAGCGCGATCGCCTACATCCAAGCCGTCAAAGGGATTATTGCTACCTGTGGTTAGGGTAAAGCTAGGGGATGATTCATCGCCTGTATTTTGATAGAAAATGATTTCTCCGTCTTCGTTACCGATGAAGAGATCGCGATCGCCATCGCTATCAATGTCAACGAAACTGGGGACATTATACCCCCCAACATCAACTCCATCGAGAGGATTATTAGTTGCCAAAGTAAAGGTAGCGGAGGCGTTATCTCCTGTATTTTGGTAGTAAACAATCTCTCCTTCCGCATTCCCAACGAAAGCATCAAAGTCACCATCATTATCAATGTCAGTCAACGCGATCGCGCTGTAACTTCCCACATCAAATTCACTGAGGGGATTATCATCACCGATTTCTTCTTCAAAATTAGCGACACCTGCTAACCCAGTATCTTCTATCGAATAGTTCTTAAAATATTCAATTGTCCCAGAAGAACTACCGATAAAAGCATCTAAATCACCGTCGTTATCAATATCAACTAAAGATAAATTACTAAAAGTACCAACATCGACACTATTGAAGGGATTTTCTGATCCCACTTGTTCTACAAACCACTCCAAAGGTTGATAATCAACTCCCGATGTCGCAGTAGAGTTCAAAACAGAATATCGAACTGTTAACCCTCCTTCTGGGGCAACTTCTCCATCTTCAAGACTAACTAATAATTGGGCTGGTGTATCTTCATCATCTTCTGCGATTTCACGTTCACCCACCACACTAAGGGTTACTAATAAACTATCTTCATCTTCAGTGGGTGAGTCGTCAGTCACTTGATTATCGTTGATATCTTCATTCGTAATGGTCAGAGATTGACTCAAATCTTGGTAATTTGGATCGTCACTGCTTGCGGTGAAGTTGATGCTATAAGTAATATTTCCATCGCTTCTTTCGTCATCAAGACCCGTAATATTTATCTCTTGATCTACATTCCAATTATCTGGAGTGAACGTCAAACTGGTAGGAGAAAATTCGTTTTCACTATCATCAATTGTGGATTCTAATAAACTAATAGTGACATCATTTGTTGGTTGGCTATTGAGTCTCAAGCGAATTGTTTCACCTGCTTGACCTTCAACCGTCACAATCGAATCAATTTCTTGAGTATAAACACTTGTCGCGATCGGAACTTCTATCGTTTGATTATCATAATTGCTGTCATCACTAGCCGTTGCAATATCAACTTGATAATTAAATTCACTGCTATCGGAATTTTGCGTCAGAGTTTCTAAGATTGGATTTTGAGACGTATCCCAATCATCGACAGTGAAAGTTAAAGAAACGGAATCAGTATCTTCATTTAAGCTATCAGTTAAATTGACAGTAACCGGATCGCTCGGCTGACTCGCTAATTTAACATCAAATACAGCGTTGCCATTTTCGTCAATTGAAAGTAACTGAATGTCTAATAATGATCGATCGTCAGGATTAATACTACTAAGAAAAGATTGAGTAAAGATATTAATTTCAGCAGTGTCATTATCAATAATAGTTAACGTTGAACTTTGCGAGTCACTATCTAATTCATAATTGTCACCCGCATTAAGCGTAACCGTAATTGTTTCATCCTCTTCGACCGTATTATCCTCAATTTGATTAACACCAATAATACCTGATGTTGCCCCTGCTTTGATGATTATTTCTCCGCTTAATGTTTCATAATCATAGTTATCTTCATTCTCATCTTGAGACGTAGCAGTACCAGAAACTTGATAAGTTATCGTTAAGTCAACCTCGGCAGGATCGTCTAAAGTAAGGCGAAATCCCTCAACTTGATTATCATTTTCTTGTACTTCCCCTAATGACGATACGCTAACAACAGGATTAAAAGTTGGTGATTGATTATCTTCTCCTTCCTTTACCTTTAATTCAGTGATGGTATTATCCGCAAGGGTAATATTTGTATCTAAACTTAAACCATCATAGTCGTCATCATCGCTACTCAAATTAGCAGTAATTACAGAATTTTGTTTAATATTCGTGACTTCTACAACATAAGAATTTGACCATTCTTCAGGAGAAATTGTCAAAGTATCAGAGGATAATACTCCATTTCCATCTAAGGATAAATTAATCGTAACGGTATCCGTCGGTTGGCTAGTTAGTTTATAAGTCAGTGACGCTTTTTGATCCTTTAATGATGAGTCAGGTTTAACGGCGTAATCGTATAGAGAAACATCATCAATAATGCCCTGAAAATAAAATCCTTCATCATTACGACTATCATCATTACTGAATCTCGTATCGTCATTCATTTGGGCAATACCAATATCCGCAGCATGACGCTCAATCCTGTCAAAATCTAAGTTGATACTCCCAATATTTTCCCCATTCACATAACCGTTGAGAATTCCATTATCGAAAGTGAGAATAGGATGATAAATCTCTCCTTCTTCCACAGAAAAGTTGAGCCATTCTCCCTCGTCGTTGACCCAAACACCTAAATTTAATTGACTCTCATCCAAAAAGATGTTGATGCCATTAAGTGTACCGCCCTCCTCATAAATAACTTGTTTTCCGTCTAAGTTATTTGCCTGGAACCATAATTCAATTGTCCGTTCAGAATAAGAATTTCCTGTGTTAATTGCATCATTATCAGGAATAAAAATACCATCGTCAACGCCATCAAATTCGACGGCAGTATCACTATTATTGGCTAAACCAGAAACGCCTAAAGTGGGATTATTTTGATAAGTTCCATCTACATCACTCCCTAGACTGCCTTCATTAACTGCGACATCTCCTGATGTTTCTCCTAAACTCCAAAAGGCAATTGGATCGTTTATTTCTACTGCGTAATCGTATAGATATACATCATCAATAATGCCCTGAAAATAAAATCCTTCACCATTACGACTATCATCATTACTGAATCTCGTATCGTCATTCATTTGGGCAATACCAATATCAGCAGCATGACGCTCAATACTGTCAAAATCTAAGTTGATACTCCCAATATTTTCCCCATTTACATAACCGTTGAGAATCCCATTATCGAAAGTGAGAATAGTATGATATATTTCTCCTTCTTCCACAGAAAAGTTGAGCCATTCTCCCTCATCGTTGACCCAAACACCTAAATTTAATTGACTCTCATCCAAAAAGATGTTGATGCCATTAAGTGTACCGCCTTCCTCATAAATAACTTGTTTTCCACCGAAGTTATTTGGCTGAAACCATAATTCAATTGTTCGTTCAGGATAAGAGTCACCCGTATTAATTGCGTCATTATCAGGAATAAAAATACCATCGTCAACGCCATCAAATTCGACGGCAGTATCACTATTATTGGCTAAACCAGAAACACCTAAAGTGGGATTATTTTGATAAGTTCCATCTACATTATTCCCCAGACTGCCCTGATTAACGGCGACATCTCCTGATGTTTCTCCTAAACTCCAAAAAGTGATAAAGCCATTTTCGGTTGTAATTACTCCTTCATCTAAATAAATATTATCTGCATCAAAGATAGCTAAACCTGTCGTATAATTTTCACTATCGCTGATTTCTACAGTTGCATTCAAAGTTGAATTTCCATCCGTTAAGCCATAGGCAAAATCGTCGATAAATTCATCTTCAAAGGTATAAAATTCTATTTCAATATTTTCTGTCTCTTCGACAATAGCATCAGGTAAAGCAGTAATGTAGAGTTGCGCTGTGGTGGCATTTTGAGGAATAAAGACAGAATTTTCCGCGTCTGATTCGGCAGTCAAGCGAGATTGAGAACTATAATAGTCTTGATTGAAAGTAGCGGTAGAATTATCTAAAATTCTGTATTTAACTCTGATACCTGCTTCATTCTCGACAGGGTTATCTAATTCTAATTCGAGATAACCAATGTCATTTTCTGTGGGATTAACAATCTCGCCGATGCTAACAATTGGTTCATTATCTTCTAGAGTCAGAGTGGCAGAAGCAGAACTATCGCTAACATTATAATCATCACCACTTTCAAGGTTGATGATAACCGTTTCCTCAGATTCAAAAAGGGTATCGTTGAGAGGTTCAACGTATAAAGCTAACGATTCAGCATCATCAGTAATCGGGAAATTAGTGTCATTATCATCTAAATACTGTTTTTCACCATTAGCTAAATAGTAAAGTTGATAATCAATACCTCTTTCTGCTGTACCCTCAGCACTAAAATTTAATTCAATTGTGTCTTGAGGTGTATCTGTAATGATTTCAAACTGACCATCAATTCCTGTTTCTGAGGGGTTTGTAATTGCGCTAATGCCGATATAATCTTTAATGGTAAAATCAACCGTATCTCCATTATGAATGTAACCGTCATTATCTGTTAGAGTAATGGTTAAAGTTTCTTGTTGTTCGTAAATATCATCATTTTCAATATTAAAAGAAATGGTCTGACTATCCTGACCTTGACTAAAGTCAATTTCCCCAGATAAACCGCTATAGTCTGAGCTACTGACTCCACTAATACTATAGGTAACTGTGATATCTTCTGGGGCTTCTCTGTCTAAACTGACGGTAAAACTTTTGCTTGTGCCTTCTAGATCGGAAGTGGAGGAAATACCAGAAATTTCTGCGGTCACTAAGTTGTTTGACCACCAAGAAATATTGTCATCATCGAAAGATGCTGAGGCAATATCTAAATAACCATCGTTGTTAAAGTCTTGGACAAAGACGCTAATACCATCAAAATTACTGGCAATTGTGTTTCTACTGCTGAAATTGCCACTGCCGTCATTCTGCCACCAGGCAACTTGATTTGCATCTCGTGCAGCACCAATAATATCTAAATCGCCATCTTTGTCTAAATCTGCTGCGGTGATTTCCCAAACGCCATTGAAGTTACTGTCAATATTGCTTTGACGACTAAAATTACCACTACCGTTATTTTTCCACCAGGCGATATCATCAAGAGAGCCACTAGCACTAGCAACAAGATCATTATCGCCATCGTTATCGAGATCGACAGCAATTACATCTGTCGCATCATCAAAGTCACTAACAATGTTGCGATCGCCCCAACTACTGCCATTCCCTTCATTTTCCCACCAAGAAATATGTGCATTATTTTCCTCTTGGGCAGCCGCAACAACATCCTTATCACCATCACCGTCTAAATCAGCAGCATATACCGCGATCGCTTCTTCCATGCTGCCATCAATGGTTATTTCCCCCTGAAAATTATTGCGAGAAGTTTGTCTCCAAACGGCAATATCTTGGTCGTCTTCTGAAGCACCAATAATATCAACAAAACCATCACTGCCTAAATCGGTAACGAAAAGACCAGACGCGCCTCTAAATCCGCCAGAGATTCTCTCATCATCCCAAGATGTTCCTGACCCGTTGTTATAGAAAACAAAGACATTATCATCATCATTAGAAGTGCTAACGATATCTTCGTCACCATCATTATCGAGATCGGCAACATAAACACTTCCTACCGGAAAATCTTGATCGACCTGTAAATCACCATAGACTAATGAATAGCTCCAATTATTGCCATTATTGCTATTTTTCAAAATAAAGACATCATCTTGACCAAAAGCCGAAGTAATTCCAACGAGATCGATGTCTCCATCTCCGTCAAAGTCTCCTCCGTAAATATCTGCGAGATCATCAAGACCTGAATTCGTAATACTGGTTTGGTAAGAGAAATTGAAATTAGTCATTTCTTTGTGGGGAAGATCTGATTGCAGTATTGCAATTATCGTCAGTTTCCGAGTGCCTGTCATTACCGGAATAGGAAATTTGACCGTAAACTTTTGTCAAGAAAAGGGCTGTTGTAGAGGCTTAGATCGCTCTTTAGGTCAGGATTACAGCGTCAATTATTTAATAGTAATCAGAGAAATTAAAGGGTTTAACTTTCTTCTGTCAGACTGGGGTTAAACCTTGATTTTTCGTAGGCTATAATGGCGCAAATTCGTAAATCAATCGACATCAAGAGACCAACGTAACTGACAGAGGACTCCCCCCTGAGCTAAATTTTCTCGCCTAAATGTACCGCCCAATTTTTTGGCTAAGGATTGACTTTGTTTTGTTCCCTGTCCTGCGCGGTTGAACTGAATTCCCTGTCCATTATCCTGCACCCTCAAGATGTATTCTCCGTCTTGAATACAACCCATCACTTTAAGCTGAGTTGCGCCTTCGGCGTGTTTACCCACGTTACAGAGAGCTTCTTCGAGCCAAAAGCCGATTTCTCGTTTCAAGTCAGGGGAAAGGCGGTCTGCTTCAATTTCTTCAAAGCTGCGAACCTTGATCTTGAGGGATGGGAAATAGGGAAACTTTCGCGCTAAGGTTGCCCGATAGACTTCATAGGCTAAAGTATGCAGAGGGAGGTCTAGGTCAAGATTAACCCCCGCAGCTAGTCGCAGTTTAGTGATGGCGAAGGAGTCTACTGGGGTATCCGTTTCTAGATCGGCAATGGAGCGAATTTGCTGGTTTAATGTTTCTAAACGAGAGGTAATTTCTGCTGAGGAGATGTCATGCTGTTGCAGTTCTCGGCTGAGTAGAGCTAACGTTTGTAAGGCTCCGTTATGGAGTTGAGTAAACATATCCGCGATCGCGCTTTGACGAATATCCTGAGCTTCAATGATTTTGGTGTAATCAGTCAACCGTTCTTGCAATAGCCTCTGAAAGTTGACTTGCAGCCGAGCATAAAAAAGTCCCAAGGTTGCGTACACGATGGTTGCCAATCCATAGGAGACAAATAGATCAATTCCCCGTGCGGTTTGGAGTTCTTCTAGATGAGTTAACAAATACCAAAGCACAGGGACAGACATGGGAACACAACTAATCGTCAAAAACCACAGCAAATGTTGATAAGGAATATAAATCACAACGAGCGTCATCCAAAGAAACGCCGTCACGGTGAAGGGTGGATAGGATTCTACTAGGGTTAGACGCTCTGAGGTAGTGGCAACATAGATCGTAGAAAGACTAGCAAGAACCATGACAAGCCTCAACAAAGCCAAATGAACGAACGCGATCGCCTTAAGTTGATTGGGTTTGAGGTAAAGCCAAATTAGACAAATTAGGCTCAGTAAACAAGTGAAGCTTGAGCCAATTCTGTGAATGCCAAAGCGATCGTCTTGATACCAGTGGGTAACATGGGCAATTGAGGAGGCGATGATTGATGCAATAAGATAGCAGAGAGCCAGACGATATTTTGACTGTTGATAAATTGATTTTACTGACAACATCTTTCATTGTTTTAAATACTACCGCGTGAAAGCAACTTTGTCTGAGAATCTGTCAATTAGTCAACTAATCCTACTTTTTTTGCCTGAATATAGGTGAGGGAACGAACATTATCTTTCGCTTCTGGGTAAACCCCCAAGACATCTCGAATTTTAGACCAATAGTGACGGATCATGCGTTCAGATTTGTGCATCTTCTCTGCAATTGCTTTGTCCTGTAAACCTGCTTCAAAAGCTAGTTCCAAGACTTCTAACCACTCCGGCTTAATTTCGAGATCCCGTTGTAGATCTTGAGTATAGTTGATCCCTTGAACTGCCCACTCCATCCGTTTCAGCAAAGTTTCAACGGGTAACAACTTGTCCGCAATGGTAAACCCGCCCTGGTGGTTGTCAATCTCAGGAATCAACCGCATCAAAGCCTTAATGTTACTACTTTGTACCGTTATGTTGAGTTCTGGATATTCCTTCATTAAATCCTTGAGAAGTTGCAAACCATGACGAGGCAAAACTGTTGTTCCTAGAGATTCAGGTAGTGAGAGATCGAGCAAGACTAAATCAGGTTGCTTCTGTTGCACCAAAGCAAACCCGGTTGTCGCATCAGTAGCACAATGAACGTCTACCCTAGGAAAGTAGCCTTTAATCGCTGATACCACGCCTCTGAGAATTAGCGCATGGTCGTCTATGACAACAATTTTGAGGTGTTGAGTGAGATTGCTAGTCACGAGTCTTAAACTAACTGATCGGCGCTCTTATCAGCGATCGAGGAAAGAAGATGATGCACCGGTACAATTTAACATATTTTGAAACATCGCCTGCCTTGAGGTAAACGGTAATTATTAGGTTCGCCATTCCTGAGCATTCAAAAATTCAATTCCTGCATTTTTAGCAGCTTGTTCGTCTTCCGGGCGATCGCGCTAAGCACACCTGTTTTAGATAGAGCCAGCTAACGGTTAGGCGAGGCTATCAAAAACCGATCCAGACTCCGAAGTCTCCACCTCTGTGGGCCAGAATATAGTCCGCTATTCCACCGTATTCGGTCTACTTGTTCGGCATATCTGTTACCACATCATGACCGCTGTCTCTCCTGGACGATCGCTATAGTAAAGACGTATTCTCAGCACGTATCTTCGTCCCTTAATCAATTTAATGCGGAAGAAGGCGTTAATGTCCTGGCCACTGTCGTCGTCTCCGGTTCGGTAGCGGAGTTGTCCATTGTCATCCTCAAACAGAACCATAACTGTGTCTGAGGTTCCAAAGGTTTGGAACTGGTAGTATCGTGTCTCTTCTGGCGTAACCGTAAAATGCCGTTGTCCCCCTGCAGAAATATTGAGGAGTACAGACTGAGACGGTTTTAACTTCTCCTCCGTCTCTTTGACAAGTGGGTACAGGGACTTGACCCAAGCCTTGTCTTTGGCAGAGAGACCGCCTGCTGGTTGCAACCCACCCGCATACGTCTCCGGCTTCTTGATGAGACCTCTCCCGAACGGATAGTGCATCACTGAGTCTGGATCCCAAGTAGTTCCCTCCACCTCACTGGGAGAAAGTTTCCGGATGATGTTCCAGAATGTTCTTTCACGGGGCCAGTTGTTTGGGGGCTGTGCTAAAGCGGCGTAGACGGCCTCTTCGTCCCATTCGATTCCTGCTTTGGGATTCTGGTGTTCGTGCGGAAAGCCTAAAGTATGTCCTATCTCGTGAATAGCTGTGTCGAGTTCTCCCGGTCGCGTCAGATCCCAGCCGAAGTTCATTGTCCGCTGATTAGGACCATGCTCTAGGATTTCTCGCCCGAGCCAAGACCACGCACCGTCTCCCCGCATGAAACCGATGCGGATTTCAGCCTCCTCGCGGTCATTGACTTCCTGGAAGTTGATGCCAATCCCCACATTCTTCCAGGCTTCAAATCCGCGCTGAACCACCGCCCTCTGTGCCTCATTACCAACCCAAGTGTGCCATTGAGTAGTTCCGTCAGAAAGCAGGACGCTTTGTCCATCTGTGTCCCGGTCGAAGAAGTAGTACCGGAGAACAGTTCCACTGACCCACTTGTTGCCTAAGAGGTTAATAAGTCGCTCCCGTTCGCTGGTCACGCCAGGTGCGAAGACCCGAGTGGGCCTTTCATGCAAAGCACAATAGAAACGGCCTGTTTCTTTCTCTACAGCTTCACCTGGGTCGCCAGGTCTCTCGACTGGTACTTCTTGCGTTGGTAAATACTGCTGCTGTTCTGGCATGTTGCATCTCCCTTGGTCGCATAACCCTTACGTTGATTATTCTAGCGGATGTATTACTAGCCGTATGACTGATGATCCCGGTCGGTTGCGGTGAATGTTATAACCTGCAAAAACGTTCAACCGACTTTCCGCACGACAAACTGTAGTATTGATTTACCGGAGTTTCTGGGTAGAAATGCTTATTACTTTATCAGAGTTGGCGATCGCACAATTCGATTTCTTCCGAGCTTTCTAATAATTGATGGTAAGCGAAGCGGGAGCCGGAGGCTTATCGCCCACTAATTGATCTGTAAATTGAAGCACTTTCGCGTCATCTTATAGCAATATACTACAATTTGTCGTGCATAATTTGGGTTTCAACTCCTGCAACGCACTCGAAGCCACCTCAAAAGTTAACCCAATGGACAACCAGTAAGCCATCACAGCTAATTCTAACAATTGCGATCGCGCTCAAGCAATCCTCTCTCAACTAGAAGGCGATCGCGCCAAACAACTGTTTCAACAGTACGATCGAGCCAAAGACCCCGAAAAATTCGCCCAACATCGCCGCAAAGTCGAAATTAAAATTGAACGCCTCAGCGACCAACTCGAAAGTCGCATTCCCAAGGGACAGGATATCGCAGGAGAAGTTTGGCTCAACACCTTACTCACTGCCGCCAATACTGTTCCCCAAAATGCCCACGAAACCAAAATCTGGTTTTGTACATTCACAAATTAAAAAGTCGGGATGACTGGATTTGAACCAGCGGCCCCTTCGTCCCGAACGAAGTGCGCTACCAAGCTGCGCTACATCCCGAAATTAATAGCAAACCCATCTTATCATACTTTCTCGGCAATTGCGATTTTCCTTGGTAGGATCGATAAGTATTTCAGTTGGGAGTTGGAAAACTTTGGCGGTAAAACCAGATTGGTTGCGGGTTAAAGCCCCTCAATGGCAGCGTGTTGGTAGCGTTAAAGAAATTTTACGCGATTTGGGGCTGAATACGGTTTGTGAGGAGGCTTCTTGTCCGAATATTGGCGAATGCTTCCATGCTGGTACAGCTACCTTTTTAATTATGGGACCTGCTTGTACTCGCGCTTGTCCTTATTGTGATATCGATTTTGAGAAAAAACCTCAAGCTCTCGATCCTAGCGAACCATTACGTTTAGCTGAAGCCGTAGCACGTTTAAAATTAAATCATGTGGTGATTACTTCAGTAAATCGAGACGATCTTAGCGACGGTGGAGCATCTCAATTTCAACGCTGCATTGCCGAAATTCGCGCTGTTTCACCCAAAACTACAATCGAGGTGTTAATTCCCGACCTTTGTGGTAACTGGGAAGCACTAGAATTAATTATCTCTGCCGAACCAGAAGTATTAAACCACAATACTGAAACCGTACCTCGATTGTATCGTCGGGTACGTCCCCAAGGAAATTATCAGCGATCGCTCGAACTTCTTCAACGCACTCGTGAAATAGCTCCTGGGATTTACACTAAATCAGGTATCATGGTAGGATTAGGAGAAACTGATGCTGAAGTTATCTCGGTAATACGAGATTTACGCCAGGTTGACTGCGATATCCTCACAATCGGACAGTATCTCCAACCTTCAGCAAAACATCTCGGCGTACAAAATTTCGTTACCCCAACTCAATTTGACTCCTGGCGACAATTTGGCGAATCTCTCGGCTTCTTGCAAATCGTCTCCTCACCCCTCACGCGCAGTTCCTATCACGCCGAACAGGTAAGAGAATTAATGGAACGCTATCCTCGCTAAAAAGGTGTAACTGTTTGTTTAATTGTCTCCCCACGCTGAATTATCTTTAGTCAAGGCAAAATACATAAAGCCTCAAAATTGTCAAGGAGTAAAGCTAATTTTTTAAAATTAATTAATATTAGGGGATTTCAGGAACTAAAGAAACAAAAATCTCTTCTTTAATCTAGGAGAAATGTCAGGAAACACGATTTGATGTGACGTAGATTATATAGTTCCTTTGATCGAAGTCAATCCACAAGGAGTGACTCACTGCTTATACTAAAAGCGCTGGGAGCAAATCTCGGCTCAGATACCAAATTAAAGAATCGATAAGCAAAGTTGTTTTGTCCTAGAGTTTGGGAATCCTAGCAGTAAGAAGAGAAAGTGACGATCGCCAAATTCGATTATCACTGGTTGTAATTGAGAAACCACTATGCCAGCTACTCCTTTCTATATCAGCACAGAAGACAACGATCCTGCATACAGCTTTGAGCTGAACGATAACAGCGAAAATCTCGAACCAACGGGAGATGACCTGGTAGAACTCGATCTCGAAGCTACAGATGCAGCTAGCTCGGCTAAACGAGCCAGTCGTAGCACTACAGACTTAGTGCGGTTGTACCTTCAAGAAATCGGTCGGGTTCCATTACTAAAGCGCGATGAGGAAGTCTCCGAAGCGCAAAAAATTCAGCGTCACATGAGTTTGTTGGAGTTGCGCGCTAATCTTGCTGAAGATGGCGACAAACTTATGGAGCATTTTGTTCAGTTAATCGAAGCTCACGATCGCCTTGTCTCTCAACTCGGTCATCGTCCTTCTTGGCAAAAATGGGCGACGACTGTGGGAATAGAAGTTTCAGAGTTGAAGGAAGCTTTAGCCGCCGGAAAACAGCGTTGGGCTGAGGTTGCTGGCTTAAGTGTCTCAGAACTGGAAAAAGTTCAAAAAGCAGGTGTTCGCGCCAAAGAACACATGATCAAAGCCAACCTACGCTTAGTCGTCTCAGTAGCGAAAAAATATCAAAATCGGGGATTAGAGCTACTAGACTTAATTCAAGAAGGAACATTAGGTATAGAGCGAGCAGTAGAAAAATTCGATCCGACCAAAGGATATCGCTTCAGCACCTACGCTTATTGGTGGATTCGTCAAGGAATCACTCGCGCGATCGCTACTCAAAGCCGCACAATCCGCTTACCAGTTCACATTACAGAAAAACTCAACAAAATTAAAAAAGCCCAGCGTAAAATTTCTCAAGAAAAAGGGCGCACTGCCACCATTGAAGACATTGGTAAAGAACTCGAAATGACAGCCGGACAAGTACGGGAAGTTTTGATGCGAGTTCCTCGTTCGGTTTCTTTAGAAATTAAAGTCGGTAAAGAAAAAGATACCGAACTAGGTGACTTACTCGAAACCGATGACATTTCGCCCGAAGAAGCTCTAATGCGAGAAGCATTGCAACGAGACTTACAGCATCTCCTCGCCGATCTTACCACCCGCGAACGAGAAGTAATTCAGATGCGTTTCGGTTTGGGAGACGGTCATCCTTACTCTTTAGCAGAAATCGGTCGTGCATTAGAATTATCTCGCGAACGAGTACGTCAAATTGAAGCTAAAGCTTTGCAAAAGTTACGCCAACCGAAACGACGCAATCGAGTACGAGATTATCTCGAATCTCTCAGCTAATTAACGTAAGTTTGGGATAAAAAACAGGGAGAGAGTAAACTTGATTGGGCTCAAATCCATTCAGGCAATCTCTCCCTATCTCCAGTGGAAACTGAAGTATCTTATTGAGATCGGCTAAGCGTGGCTTAAAGCAATAGAAGATCGGACATACAGAGATTAATCCTCAAAAATATCTATTCGCGTAAGCACTGAACAGTGTAGCGATCGCTTAATCATCAAAACATAGATGCGCTCGGCATTTGACAAAGGTATCAATCTTTTCGGTTTGTCCAAAGTCCAATTAAATCTGAGTCTCTCTCCTCCTGTGGAGATGCTATGAAAATTTTACTCGTTGAAGATGACAAGCATCTCGTACAAGCCCTTGTAGAAGTTTTAACTGATAAGCAACACTATACAGTTGATGCTGTTAACGATGGCGGAGTAGGTTGGGAATTTATTGAAGCGACTGTCTATGATTTAATTATCCTCGATCTGATGTTACCGACATTAGATGGCATTAGCTTATGTCAAAGATTGCGTCGAAAGGGTTGCCAAACTCCAGTTTTAATGTTAACTGCTAGGGATTTCAGTGGCGATCGCGTCCTGGGATTAGATGCGGGAGCAGATGATTATGTGGTCAAACCCTTTGATTTACCAGAATTATTGGCTAGGATTCGCGCCCTTTTAAGACGGGGTAAGATTAATTTATTACCTGTGTTGACTTGGGGAGCATTATGCCTCGATCCGAGTAATTGTCAGGTCACTTATCAAGGAGAGTTATTATATTTAACCCCTAAAGAATATAGCTTACTAGAACTATTGTTACGTCAACAGGGAAGATTAATCAGTCGTGAAACCATCATCGATCGCCTGTGGTCATTTGACGATCCTCCTTCAGAGGCAACAGTAAAAGTTCATCTCAAAGCCTTACGGAGAAAGTTAAAGGCGGTTGGTGCGCCAGCAGATTTTGTGGAGACAGTGTATGGTATGGGGTATCGGCTTAAACAACTTTAAAAAAAAGCAACACCTACGATGGCGACTTTTCCTATCTTATTTAACTGTCATGATGGCAATTTTAGGAGGTTCAGCATTAGGAGTTTATCACTACACTCGTCACAGTCTTTACAAGCAACTAGATCGACGCTTAGAAATCTTAGCTCAAGCTGCTTCTCATAATTTGTTAGCAATTAAAGCAGACTATGGAAAACGTCAACAAAATGAAGCCATCGATCGTTCAACCTCTTCCCAGACCCGATGTTATCTCGATCGTGATGGGGATTTAGATATTCCCTGGCAGCAATTACGTCAGCCCGATCAAGGCGTAGAATGGTTTAATGGTCAAAAACAATTAGTCGGTTATGCGGGGACATTATCAAGTGTATTACCGCCCCAAGCCGGATGGCAATTTTGGCAACAGGGTGAGGTGAGAGCCTTAACCTTACCTGTTTATAGTTATGGTAATGGGAAAGAGCATCTAGAAGGTTATATTCGTACCAGTCAAGTCACCCAAGAAATCGAGGCAGTTTTGAATCGTTTGCGTTGGGGATTGGGAATCGGGGGGATTGGCGTTTTAAGTTTAACGGGGTTAGGAGGAATTTGGTTGACTAGGCAATCCCTACGTCCCATTGAGCAAAGTTTTCAGCAACTTCAACAGTTTACAGCCGATGCTGCCCATGAGTTGCGTAGTCCCTTAGCAGCCATGAAAACCTCGGTGCAGGTGATGGATTATTATCCTGAGCGAATTCATCCCCAAGATCGTAAAAAGATTAACGCGATCGCGGTGACAACAGATCGCATGATTCGCTTAGTGGAAGATTTACTATTATTGGCACGAATGGACACCGTTACCCTTGCCGATCTCCATCAAAGGAAAGTCCTTTCCTTAAGCGAGATTTTAGAGGATTTGCTGGGACTCTTTCAATCTCAAGCCCAAGACAAAGGAATTAGGCTACAATCATCCTTGCTAGCTAACGTGAAGGTAAAAGGCGATCGCACGCAATTGACGCAAATTTTTAGAAATTTGCTCGACAATGCCTTACAATACACACCTTCAGGGGGACAAGTCACGCTTACCCTGACAGTTGAACGAGAGAGTGTCATCGTTACGGTAGAGGATACAGGAATTGGCATTGCTCGAGAACATCTTCCCTTAATTTTCAATCGCCTCTGGAGAGCCGATAAAGCGCGATCTCGACAATCAGGGGGGATGGGACTAGGACTTGCCATTACTCAAGCTTTAGTCGAGCATCATCAAGGAGACATTTCAGTCAGGAGTCAACTAGCGGTTGGGACTTGCTTTCGAGTCCGCTTACCCCTCGCTGAAAAATAATTTCTCCATCTACCCCAATTTCTACCTCAATCTTGTTTTAACCTATCAAATAGCTTGACTGAGGTCTTGCATTAATCAACTCTCAAAATATTTAGCAGATGAGTCGTCTTTTTCGCAAATATCATCGTCTTTTGGGGATTATCATCAGCCTTCCCCTTTTGCTCACCATTATCACTGGCATAAGTTACAGCATCTTTGATGAACTGTTAGGACAAGGAGAAATTGGTCATTTAATGCTGGAAATTCACACAATGGAAATTATCCATTTAGAAATCATCTATCCCTTGCTCAATGGGTTAGGACTCTTGGGGTTATTGGTAACGGGTTTAAGCATGACAAACTTCTTCAAAAAGCCACTATCAAAGAGTTAAAAAAACTAAGTTTACTTTTAATCAGTAATCTCTACTCTGCTTGGTAATAAAAGTTTAATTAGGAGGAGATGAATAGTATGATGAGTTCTTTAAAGCTATATTCAACAATTAAAAAGACAGGAACTTGGACAATTTTGGCGAGTTTAGCTACCTTGTCTGTTGTTAGTTGTCGGCAGCCTGAAACTCCCCAAGCTAACATTGAATCTTCACCCCTAGAAACTCAAGAAGTTTCCACTCAACCCGATTCTCCAACCTTAGACAATCTTCAAAAAGCTTATAACGGTGAATCTAATGCTCATGTGATGTATTTAGCTTTTGCGAACAAAGCTGATGAAGAAGGATACCAGAAACTGGCTAGTCTTTTCCGGGCTGCTGCTAAAGCTGAAGAAATTCATCGCGATAATCACGCCAAAGTTATCGAAACAATGGGGGCTCTTCCGAAAAACACCATCACCGATCCTCAAGTTAAGTCTACTCCAGAAAACCTAAAAGCAGCTATCAAGGGTGAGTCCTACGAGCGGGATACTATGTACCCTGAATTTATTAGTCAAGCTAAGATTGAAAACAATCAAGCTGCGCTACAAACCTTAACCTATGCTCAGAAAGCTGAAGCCCAACACGCTCAACTTTATACTGAAGCTAAAAATAATCTTGACTCTTGGCGTACCCAGACTGGCCCTTTCTATGTTTGCACAATATCTGGAGAAACTACGATTCAAAAAACTGCTACGGCAGAATGTCCTGCTGTCGAGGAGGGAGAATCTTATTTAGAAGTCAATTAGAGACTTCTGTGAAATTTCAATTGTTAACTCATCAGTTAAATACTTTGATGAAACGCCGTAAATTTATTGGTTTGATTGGGTTAGGAAGTGCTATCTCGTCGATCGTTTCCTCTTGTCTGCCAAAACAGTCCCAACCTCTTACAAATTCTGTCCGTGCTGATGGTTTTCAGGAAGTAGGGACACTAACCGAGTTGGCAAAGAATGAACAACTTTTCAAGCAAAACTTAGGAGAAGGAGACACAAAAGCTCTAGTTATTCGCAATCCCAAGAATAATAATCAACTCATTGCCGTGAATCCGACTTGTCCCCATGCAGGTTGTACGGTGGCGTGGGAGTCAGAGGAAGGGGTGTTTGTCTGTCCTTGTCATCATTCTCAATTTAGCAGTGATGGCGAAGTCTTAGAAGGACCCGCTACAGAATCTTTGATTAGTTATCCGATAAGACAGGAAGGGAACTTAATTTTAGTTAAAATTAGCTAGGTTTAGCGACTGGAAATCATCCCCATTTTTAGCCCAGATTAAAAGAAACTATTCGATGAGCTATTTTCGGTTTAACCCGAACTCAGGTTAACTAGCTAGAAAACTGGGTGGTTTGCCCAGTTTTTTTGCTTTTTTCAGTAATTACCATTTACTAAATCTTGGGAACTAATGCCATAAGCTTTCTGTGCTTTCTCAATTGCTTGCTGAGTTTGCGGTCCCCAAAGTCCATCAATTTGACCTTGATAAAAACCCGCAGTTTTAAGCCGAGTCTGTAACTCTTGTACCTTAGTTTGAGGAAAAGGATTTCGTAAAGCCTGGAAAGTATTATTCCCAACAACACCATCCGGACGCAAACCTCGATCTTGCTGAAATCTCGTGACAGCTTCTTCGGTATCTATGTCGAAGTTACCACTAATCTGACCGCGAAAATAACCTAAACTTTGCAAATTGCGTTGTACTTCTGCCACCATCGTTCCTTGGGTACCCGCACGCAGAAGGGAAAGTTGAGAAGGTTGAGAAGGTTGAGAAGGTTGAGAAGGTCGTTCGTTTCCGCCACCAACGGCTAATGGGGGTAAAGCACCAATAGTAAGTGGTCCGACTAAACCATCAACGGTTAATCCTTTTGCTTGCTGAAAACGGCGCACCGCAGCGTCAGTTTGAGCATCGAAAACACCGTTAATCTCTCCATTGTAAAATCCTGCTTGAGCTAATCTTGTTTGGAGAGTTTGGATTTGTGCGCCGCGATCGCCTATTTTGATAATTTGTACTGCATTAGGAGGACTAGGTGCGACTGCTTGAGTTGTCGCACTACCGAGAGCAAGTTCGGTTTGCGGTCCGACAATACCATCGGGTGTTAATCCCCGATCTTTTTGAAAGCGAATCACTGCATCTTTGGTGATTTCGCCAAAATAACCCGTAGCGCGAGCTTTGAAATAACCTAACTCTTGTAAGCGTACTTGCACTGCCGTAACTTCTGGTCCGCGATTCCCTTGTCTGAGTAGTGCTAGCGCCTCGCTTGCTGTTCCTAAGATTCCCAAAGCTACAATCAAGGATAGCAAATATATTTTACCTTGACAAAAGATTCTTGAGTCAATGATTTCCTGAAAAGATTTTTCTAGCGAGTAGGTATTAACTACGCTATTTGGAAGGCTTTTGGTTTCTGTTTCGTAAACTAAAGCAAGATGAAGATAAGCAAGAGTTTCCATAATTTCCGGAGGTTATCTTAATCAATAAATGGGCAGGTTATCTTTCTCTTGTTAGGAAAGTAAAATTTAACGAATTGACCAAAGAGCTATTTGGGGAATTTTCCGCGCAGAGCATTAACATTACCCCTTCTCTTCGTCAATTGGACTTGGTTTCAGTCTCCTATCTTAAGCCAAAATTTCCTTTTACGGAAAAAACCAAAGCTAAATTAAATCTAGCTTTGGCTGAGAAAACTGCGGCTATTGCCTTTTTACGGAATTTTTCGGCAAATTATGCCTTTAAACTACTCCTGACTTGTAGCAAATCACTGCAAATAAAGTGGCTATACCTGTAATTGCCAATGCTATTAATGGATGTTGACCTTGACTAACAGCAAAGGAAGTGACGATTCCAGCACCCACCGAAGCCGTAAGAGCAGCACCCAAAAGGTCTTTATCTGTCTTTTTGTTGTACATAATTTGATTATTTGCTCGACTAAATTCTTAAATTTGCATCTAAAAAACAATGTTTATTCAAGTTATCACTCTGTTTTCCTGGCGATGCAGTCTGAGCTTGGTATTGCAATCAAGATTTAGATTTAGCTAAATTTCTTTACATAATTTACTGCTTAAGTATGGGTAAGAAAAGAAATTATCTTTAGTTTGTAAAACTTTAAGATTTAGATATTGACAGAAAATATAAAGTGTGTATGGTGTCATCCTGAGCGAAGCGAAGGATCTCCACTCAGGATGCAGTAACTTGGAAATAAAGACGCGATCGCACTCCAACTCGAAAACGACGAAACGCGATCGCTCTGGGAAAAGTTACTCTTCGTGACATCTCCCACTCGGAATTAAAAATTACAGAGTGGGCTTCTCACACAATCAAGCTAAATTTTTTCTACATTTCCTCCCTTCACCCAACCTTCTTCATCAGTATCGGGAATGCGGACTTTTTGCCAATTTTGATCGTCACTTTCTTCGAGGATAATAATTTCTTTATTAAAAGCGATACCGCCGATACGGTTAGCATCTTCTGAAGGTGTATCGCGCAAGCTTAATCCTTGGGGCCAAGTTACCCTAGCTTGATAAGCTCCTGGTGGTAGTTTTTCTTTTTTTGGTTGTGCTTCTTTTTCTGTCTCGGTAGCTGAGTCAGCAGGATTAGCCGCAGTTGTTTTGTTCGCCTTTTCTTCAGCAAAGACAGGTTTAGCTGGGGGAGCAGATAATTTAGTCAAAAAGTAATAACCTACACCACCCGCAGTTGCTCCGAGCAGGAGAATGCCAATAATAACGCCGAGGAACAATTGTAATAAACTTGATAAACCCTTAATTATTGCGTTCATATCTATTAGCCACCAGAGGAAACGAGAAAATTACTGAAGTTGACGTTGAATGCGATCGCTTAACACGCTGTCTCTCGAAGCAAGACGTGCTTTACCTGCGGCTGCCCAATTTTGCAAAAATTGAATTTGTTCTTGTGCTGTGCGGGCGAGGGGGACAATTTGGCTAGCGGCTTCTAAAATATCATCGGTGGTAAAGTCTCGGTTTTGGCTAAAACCGATGTGCATTGCTTCGATCAGTGTTTGTTCAATTTCTGCACCGGAAAAGTCAGGAGTTTCGTAAGCAAGGCGCTCTAGATCGTAACTTTTCAAGTTATGGGGGCGCAGTCGAGTTAAGTGTACCGCAAAAATTTCTTGACGTTCTTCTTGGGAGGGCAAACCTACGAAGAAAATTTCGTCAAACCTGCCTTTGCGGAGCATTTCCGGAGGCAAAGCTTGAATATTATTCGCTGTGGCGACGACAAATACCGGAGATTTTTTTTCGGCGAGCCAATTAATAAATGTACCAAAGACTCTGGAAGTAGTTCCAGCATCGCCCTTACTTTCTACTCCCGAAAAAGCTTTGTCAATTTCATCAATCCAGAGAATACAGGGAGCTAAGGCTTCGGCTAAACTAATCATTTGGCGAGTACGCGATTCAGATTCACCGACGAGTCCCCCAAAGAGTCTCCCGACATCCAAGCGTAGTAAAGGTAAATGCCAATGGTGGGCGATCGCTTTTGCGGTAAGGGATTTTCCGGTTCCCTGAATACCTACTAAGAGTAAACCTCTAGGATGAGGTAAACCATAAGCACGAGCGCGATCGCTAAAAGCACCACCTCGCCGCAAGAGCCAATCTTTTAAGTTATCTAAGCCGCCAATATCGGAAATTTGCTCAGTTGTGGGATAAAAATCGAGAATTTGGGTTTGGCGAATTGATTGACGTTTTTCTTCAAGAACTAATTCTACATCTTCAGGTTGTAATTCCCCACGTGCGGCGATCGCTCTTGTCAAAACTCGCCGAATTCGCTCTAAAGAAAGCCCTTGAGCAGAGCGAACTAATTCAGCTAAAATTTTCTCTGGAAGTGAGTGCTGAGTCGCACTAAGCAAACGCTCAACTTCCGCTTTAATTTCTCCGGCTGTAGGTAAGGGAAAATCCAACACTGTCAGCACTTCTGTCAACTCCGGGGGAATAGCCAGTGTTGGTGAGACGATCGCAATATTTTTCGCCTGAGACTTTAAACTCCGAGCCAAATTGCGGAGTTTGCGAGAAATCGAAATATCTTCTAAAAAACGATGAAAATCTCGCAAGACAAACACTCCCGCCGAATTCGCCGGGATTTTTTCGACAAATTCTAGTGCTTGCAAAGGATTGCGCTTACCAAAGCCAGCATTATTGGGGTTATCTTGATAGCCATCAACAAAATCCCAAATATACACGGCTCGATTACCCAAAGCTTTGGCAGATTGCGCGATCGCTGCTTCGACTCGTTCTTCTTCGGGAGTCGGAATATAAATCAAAGGATAGCAAGCACGCAGAAGTAGTTCAAACTCTTCGTAGAAGCTCATTTTTACATTTATTTAGATATCACTATTAGCTAATTGCCGCTCTTTTCCGTCTCCTACTAGGAAAGCTGTTTTTTCAGCGCTTCCAAAGCCGCCCAACGGCGATCGATTTGTGATTCTTCTTGGTAGTTGAGCACTTCACCTTCTTCATCAGACAACTGACGTAAAGGCAAAGCCAGACACAATTGTTCGTATAACCACTCCTGAACTTGAAAATAACCTTGAGGAGACAAACTTTCCGATAAATCTTCTGATTTTACTTCTCTTTCCAGAGGCAAATTTTCTGTAGAATTAGCATTTTCATCTAACCAAATCAACTCAGTTGTATCCACAACCAAGCGATGATTGTATTGTCGCAAAGTGCGATCGCAAGTCAAAGTAACGATCGTTTCTGCTTTCCCAGCTACTTCCAAATAAGTACCTCGATGAGTAACCACAACAGTTCCTCGCACAGGTGTAAGCGTTTCCAAACCGGGAATAAATTCCTGAACCTGAATCACCTCTGTTTTTTCTGGTGCTTTCAGTAGTTGAGGAATATAAATGGCTGACATTTTTTCTCCTCCTGCGTACCAACCACGGGAACGGCGGAAGCAATGCTTGCTGTCAATAATTACAGCAAGCAAAACTTACTTATCCTTACTGATTTTCTAGACACATCTTACAACCAGCTTAGTCTGAAACCTAATTCACAACCTTACTCACGCAAGCGTACCACCAAACGGCGATCGGGTTCCTGACCCCGACTGTAAGTGGACAAATCTTCAACCGACTTAAAAAAGTGATGTACTTGACGGCGTTCCGCCGCCGATAAAGAGGAAATTTCTGCTTCTTTACCTGTTTCTCGAACTTTTTGGGCAACAATTTCCACTCTTGCCTTTAATTCTGCTTCCCGTTGGAGGCGATAGCCATCGAGTTCAATTGTAAACGCCTTTTGCTCTTCTCGTTCGAGACCGATATTCAGTAAGGTATTAGCCAGATATTGCATAGCATCAATCGTTTCCCCTTGCGAGCCAATCGCGATCGCAATTTGTTCTGGGGTAAGGTCAGTTTCGTCAATAGTCAACCAACCTGATGTTGATTCGCCCCAACCCGTTCGCTCTGATGCTTTTACTTTAGCAGGTAAATTCATCAAAGCTAGTAGTTCTTCCAACCATAAAAGGCCTTGCTCGATTCGATCCATAATCGCCTTATTGCTAATATCTAACCTGAAGTTTTCTCTTTTTTCTTAGAACGTTTCCGTTCAAAAGGAAGTGCTTCCCGTTCTCCCTGTTCTGCTTTTTCTTGCGCTTCCACCAATTTTTGCAGATTTTCTGGCAATGGTTCGCGCATCAAAATAAACGTCTGGAGAGTTTGGAAAACATTAGCAATGACGATGTACATCAACACCCCAGCAGGTAAGGGAAAGAAGAGAAACATACCCGATAGCAAAATCGGCATTAGTTTATTAACTGTCTGCTGCTGTTGAGCGTTACCGCCTCCTCCTTGTTGCCCAGAAAGTAACTGGTTAATGTATAAACTAACTCCGAAGAACATGACCATCCCAAGAATATCCCAATGGATTTTGCCATCTTCTCCGGTAGCCCCAATTCTGCCGAGAGCTTGAATAAAGAGGAATCCTTCATTAGCTGCAATTCCGGGAACTGTCAACTGAATCGTTGCATCTCCCGGTTCGAGAGCCACAATTGTTCCATCTTCGTTAATCTGGAGGCGTTCTTCTCCTTTAGTGACTTTCCATCTCGGTTGGAGATTGCCTTTACCTTTTTCAGCAACTAACTTGTTAAGTTCTTTCCCTTCGGAAGTTTGAAACTCAACTTCTGTTTTCTCCCCAACAACTAATTTATTTCCCGCAGGTAAAACAGCAGTAATGGGGTAATGAATCCCATCATTGATGTAAATATTTTGCGGTTTAGTCGTATAGGTTTGGGGAGCAAGACGCTCGATTTGCTCTTGAGGAAAGATTTGTAAGTTTACATTGTAGTTAACATCAGCAAAGGGCGATCCCCGCAAAGTCGCAAATAAAGCAAACAAAATCGGCATTTGCAACAGCAGGGGCAAACAACCCGCCAGAGGATTACCAAACTCTTGCATGAGTTTGCCCATTTCCTCGCGCTGTTTTTCTGGATTATCCTTGTAGCGTTTTTGTATTTCTTCTTGCCGCTCCTTCATGAGCGGTTGTGCGATCCGCATTTTCCTCATATTGCGAATTTGATTCGCACTGAGGGGAAACACAGCAAAGCGAATTACCAGTGTTAAGGCAATAATCGCAAAGCCATAACTAGGCACAATCCCGTAGAAAAAATCCAGGATTGGTAGCATGACATTATTGGTGAGAAACCCGATACCAAAATCCATTCGTCTGAACTCAAGCCTTGGTGCTGTAAAGTTTTTTCAAGTTTAACTTATGTGACGTTCTCCACACGCCAAATCAAAGAGATTATGGCGTGAGCTTCTCGATCTCGCGATCGAGATTTTCTGCGTTGCACTTACCTAGACGCAAAATCCCTGGCAGTACGCATTCAGCAGACAGTTTCCTTTCGGACTCGTCCAGCCCTACTTCAATGCTATTCAACCCTCGTCGATCGATAATCATTGCAGAAGCTTTGTCCCTTTTTACTTCAAATCCACATTCAGAACAAGAATTAATCCTGACACAAAAGTCTTTTTTGCCTGTATAGGTTTGAAAATTAGGGCAAATTTGTGAAGTGCATCTACGAGCTACTTCAGCAACATAAACATCATTTTTCCATCCTACTCACTTAAGAATATCTCGGATTACTCTGCTGAAGTTGGCACTTTTTATGGTATATTATCTATCTTTGTTTTTTTCTAATTCAGAATCTCGTTGCCGAGTAATTTTTGCCGATCGCCAGTTACTAAACTTTAATTGATTCGAGGGATTTACCTGTTTTCGCTGCTGCTTTTTCGGCAATGTATTCATAAATTTCTCTGTGTCTGGGAACTGCTCGTATTTCTAGGCGACTTTTATCTTTGAGGGTAACAACGATATCGCCCCAAAGTCCAATTCCGCGTGCGATTTTAGCTACTTTGACGATTTCCGCATAGACAATATCGGTGCGATCGCGTCCCATCCAACCCCCGGTAATCGAAATCCGACGGTTGGTGATGCGATAGCGCAACCACAACGCCCGCACTACTGCCCCTACAGTGAGCGGTAAACAGATTACTGTAAATCCCAACAAAATATTAATAATCAAATCTCCGATGTGGGGACCGCCTTCATAAAAGGTTTCTTCCTTTATGCCCATCTAATACCTCGGCTTGTACCAACAACTTCTCTAATTCTCGCAAAAAATGTTCATATTTGCACTCTTGCGCTCCCGATCGCACCACGATTACTATTTTCCATCCTGCTGAGATTTGAGGTAACAAGACTTGGCAAGCTGCCCTAATTTGGCGCTTGATGCGATTGCGTACTACTGCTTTTTTACTAACTTTTTGGCTGATGGAGATGCCGATGCGGGCAGGTTGAGTTTCGCTATCTGAGTACAACGCCCGCAATTTCAAATAGCGCCCCGAACGGCGAATTCCTTGCTGATAAACTGCTTGGAAATCTCGCCGATGTCGGAGTCTATTGGCGAAAGGCAATGCCACACTATTTTTTTTCTCCCACCAGCTTTTTTTCTCTGTTTGGATTTTTTAAGCTTTTTTTGTCCTTAGACACTCAAACGTTGCCTTCCTTTTTTTCTTCTGGCGTTAATCACACGACGACCGTCTTTGGTACGCATTCTCGCGCGAAAGCCAGATTTCCTTTTTTGTCTGCGAGTTGTACCTGCTAAGGTCCGCTTAGTCACAATTTATTTCCTCCGTATGTTTTTTGTAGCTAAAAAATGCCACAATCCCTAATTATACCAGGAGAATAACTTCGCCAAAAGAGCGATGGCTGTGCCGACCTGGCGCTACGCTACTACTGTTAGTTAATTTCTGCCAATACTTAAAATCCACGTCCCTAAATAACGAGGTAAAGGTATGTCTCCCGGTGCTTGAGCTAAAGCGTGAAAATAGTAAGTACCGCCAAAAGGTGGATTTTTCACGTTAGAAAAGACTAACTCTACCTGAGTACGTGCTTCAATCGGCTCATCCAGATAAAGATGAATTCGATGATTGTCTTTATCCCAAACGATTTCTGACAAAGGAACGGGATCGCCTTTCACCCGCACTTCAATATCATCGGTGTCAAACTTACCGTCGTAGTAATCTGGATAATTAATTGTAAACTGAGCTACACCTAACTCTAACTTTTTAGCCGGAATCCGCAGCCGATAGCGATCCCAACCATTCGGTCGTCCGCCAAAATCTAAGTAGTAGTTGAGAATATCAGAGCGATTTTCTACACCACTAAAGATTGTTAAACCAGGGTTGCTCTGAGCAAGAGCGATACTGCTCGCGCCGGTAACTAAACAACCAGTTGCGATTAAAGTAGAAAGAAAACGTGGTAAAGGTGTCTTGGTCGAGAACATAGAGAAAAAACTTAATGTCAAGGTAATTGGATATTAGTTAAGTTTACTCATTTTAGAGTTTAGCAGAATCAATTAAAATTAATGCTCTACACTCAAAGTTACTACCGATCCCCAGTAAATGTATAAGACAAGCTAAAAATTATTGCTGGATTTGGGGGATCGACATAGGATGCAAGAAGAAAGGATTGATAGCTTCCCCAAACACTTTTAGCTCTAGGTAAAGATTACTACAACCAGATTATTTCATCCTTTGCAAGTTTTCCTGTCCATACAAAGAAGGAGAGTTCATGAAAATAGCGATCGCTAAAGAAATTGAAGTCGGCGAACGTCGAGTTGCTTTGATCCCGGATACTGTCGCCAAGTTAGTCAAGCAAGGCTGGGAAATTTTAGTTGAGTCTGGCGCTGGCGAAGGGTCTTTTTTTGCTGATGAGGCTTATGAAGCTGCTGGTGCTAAAATTGTTGCCGATACAGGGACTCTTTGGTACGAGGCAGATGTTTTACTCAAAGTTGGTGTCCCGAAAGAGCAGGAAATCGAACGATTACGTGAAGGTGCTAATCTGATCTCTTTGCTCAATCCTCTGGGTAAGCCAGAATTAGCGGAAAAATTAGCTCACAGAAAAGTAACGGCTTTCGGGATGGAGTTGATCCCGCGTACCAGTCGCGCTCAAAGTATGGATGCGCTGTCTTCTCAAGCTGGAGTTGCTGGTTATAAAGCGGTGTTACTGGCTGCTGCTGCTTTACCGAAATTTTTCCCGATGCTGACAACCGCAGCCGGAACAATTCGCCCTGCGAAAGTGTTTGTGATTGGTGCAGGGGTAGCTGGTTTACAGGCGATCGCGACTGCGCGTCGTTTGGGTGCAGTGGTGGAAGCTTTTGATATTCGTCCTGCGGTGAAGGAAGAGGTTCAAAGTCTCGGTGCTAAGTTTGTTGAGGTAACACTCGATGAAGATACGGTGGCTGATGGTGGTTATGCAAAGGAAGTTTCTGAGGATTCTAAAAAACGTTCTCAGGAATTAATCGCCGATCGCGTAGCTGTTTCTGATGTCGTGATTACTACGGCTCAAGTTCCTGGGAAAAAGGCTCCTGTGTTGGTTACTGATGCAATGATTTCACAAATGCAACCAGGGGCGGTAATTGTTGATTTGGCTGGCGAACAAGGTGGTAACTGCGAAGGAACCGAGGCTGGTAAGGATATCC
The DNA here is from genome assembly GCF_020144665.1 of Oscillatoria salina IIICB1. NCBI lineage: Bacteria > Bacillati > Cyanobacteriota > Cyanophyceae > Oscillatoriales > Oscillatoriaceae > Oscillatoria > Oscillatoria salina. The sequence goes on from NZ_JAAHBQ010000032.1 coordinate 35,506, forward strand.
AGCGTCACGGGGTGACGATTATTGGACCGATTAATTTACCATCTTCAATGCCCGTACACGCTAGTCAGATGTACTCGAAAAATATCTCGACTTTCTTGCAATATATGCTGAAAGATGGCGAGTTAAAGTTGGATTTTGAAGATGATATTATTGCTAGCACTTGCATTACTTATGCTGGCGAAATTCGCAATCAACGAGTTAAAGATGCTCTCGGTGTTCGAGTCTAAATCGAATTTGGTTTTTGCTAGCGATCGCCCGATAGGGCGCTGGCGCTACTGCGCCAATCGCCAGCAAATCTAGACAAATGAGAGCTGAAAATTTCGCTCCTCAATCCTCTAATTTCTGACCTCGAAAACAAGGAGAATTTTCATTTATGGCAGCAATAGTAGCAAGTTTGTTTGTGTTTGTTTTAGCTTCTTTTGTGGGTTTTGAAGTCATTAATAAAGTACCACCAACGCTTCATACTCCTTTGATGTCCGGCGCAAATGCTATTTCTGGGATTGCGGTAATTGGTGCTTTGCTGATTTCTAGTTCTACGGAGTCCCAATTAACAACAATTTTAGGTTTAGTTGCTGTGGTACTAGCCACAATTAACGTTGTGGGTGGGTTCCTCGTCACCGATCGAATGTTGCAAATGTTCAAGAAAAAGGAAGCCAAACCTTCTTAAGAGTTTGTTCGTAGTAAGCGCTTCAGCACAAAAAAAACAGCGCCACTCACCAAAACTAAGTTCGTAGTAAGCGCTTAGCACAAAAAAAACCAGCGCCACTCACCAAAACTAAGTTCGTAGTAAGCGCTTCAGCACAAAAAAAACCAGCGCCACTCACCAAAACTAAGTTCGTAGTAAGCGCTTTAGCGCTAAAAAAAACAGCGCCACTCACCAAAACTAAGTTCGTAGTAAGCGCTTTAGCGCTAAAAAAAACAGCGCCACTCACCAAAACTAAGTTCGTAGTAAGCGCTTTAGCGCTAAAAAAAACAGCCGAGAAATTCAAGGCAAAAAGTTACTAACTAACCCTCAAAAACTAACAACAAATATGAGCGAATTTTTGCTAACTGGAATTCAACTAAGCTATTTAGTTGCCGCATCTTTATTCATTTTCGGACTGAAAAAATTAGGTTCGCCAGCAACCGCCCGTAATGGTAACTTACTCGCAGCGATTGGGATGCTAATTGCTGTCGTGGCTACCCTACTCGATCGCCAGGTACTCAACTACCAAATGATTTTACTCGGTATTGCGATCGGTTCGGCGATCGGCGCGATCGCTGCACGCGCAGTCGCAATGACGGCAATGCCGCAAATGGTTGGTTTTCTCAATGGTTTGGGTGGCGCTGCTTCAGCCCTAGTCGCTATTGGCGAGTTTTGGCGCTTGTTACAGTCGGGGCAAGGTGTTCCCCTCGATGCTACTGTTACTGTAATCCTCGGTATCTTAATCGGTGGTGTAACCCTTACTGGTAGCTTGATTGCTGTCGGTAAGTTACAAGGAATTATCGACGGTAAACCAATTCAATTTCCCTTGCAACAACTGGTTAATGCTTTACTTTTAATCGGTTTTGTGGTATTGAGCGGTTATTTGTTCGTCGAACCAGGGAATCAATTAGTCTTCTTGGGCGCGATCGCCGTTTCCGCCATCTTAGGAGTCTTATTCGTCCTGCCCATTGGCGGTGGCGATATGCCAGTTGTCATCTCCCTGCTCAACTCCTTCTCCGGATTAGCAGCAAGCGCGGCTGGCTTCGTCGTCATGAACAATATGCTCATCATTGCAGGAGCATTAGTCGGCGCATCCGGTTTAATTCTCACCGACATCATGTGTAAAGGCATGAACCGCACCTTGACAAATGTCATCTTTGGTGCATTCGGAGGCGGTAGCACAACTGGCGGCGCAGGTGGTGGTAGCGGAACAGCAACCGACCAAGTTGTTCGTACCGTCGGCGCAGAAGAAGCCGCCATGATGCTCGGTTACGCTCGTAACGTCGTCATCGTCCCCGGTTACGGTATGGCTGTAGCCCAGGCACAACACGCCGTCAAAGAACTCTCAGACCAATTAGAGAAGCTCGGCGTAGAAGTTAAATACGCCATCCACCCCGTAGCCGGACGGATGCCAGGACACATGAACGTCCTACTCGCCGAAGCAAACGTACCCTATCCCCAGTTATACGACATGGACGACATCAACCCTCAATTCGAGCAAACCGATGTCGCCCTAGTAATTGGAGCCAACGACGTAGTAAACCCCTCCGCCCGTCACGACTCAGCCAGCCCCATTTACGGGATGCCCATCCTCGAAGTAGACAAAGCCAAAAACGCGATCGTCATCAAACGCGGCATGGGCGCAGGCTTCTCCGGCGTACAAAACGAACTCTTCTTCAAAGACAAAACCATGATGCTCTTCGGCAGCGCCAAAGACGCAGTAGCACAACTTGCCTCCGAAGTCAAGCAATTGTAACACTCTCGTTACTCGGCTCTGCCGGGTAACGCCCCCCGGAGGCTCCGCCTCCATCCCCAACCACACACCCCCTCTTCTCGTTACTCGGCTCCGCCGGGTAACGCCTCCCGGAGGCTCCGCCTCCATCCCCAACCACCCGTAGGGAACCCTCCCCCCGTGGTTGCCCCTACCCTGCCCGCAGAGCCAGCACATCCCCAAAAAAATAAATACGCCTCCACCGCCAGAAAAAATGAGCGATGGAAGCGCCAGTTACCAGTTACTAAAAAATATACTAACACAATCAACCAACCTTGTCCGAACACCAGCAAAAATTTTCTCACCACAAAACAACCTAACCCCCCAACCGGAGTAATTAATCATTTTGGTGCATAATTAGCTAAATTATCCCCTCTCCTCGCAGGAGAGGGGCTGGGGGAGAGGTTTGTTTCTTCAGGCTAAAGGGGCAACCTACACCCCTACCCACAAGGCAGAGCCGGGGAACCAGAATTTTCTCTTAGCCCGCAAACGCGGGCTTCATCCGTATAGCCCCACCCTGACCGGGTGAGGGCTTTTAAAACAGAGGTCTCGCTCCCGAAAGAATCTGTTTAATGTCATAGTCAGATAAGTTCTCTAACTTACCTTGGTCGTCTCTAAACGTAGTACCTTGAGCAGTTTCACCAACTCGGTAAATATGAATGTGGTCGTTATCAGCTTCTTTATCACTTAAACCTGAACGAGCCATAAGGATATCAGTACACTTACCGTTACTATCAAGTTTATATTTGACTTTATAAGAGCCTTTATTTTCCCAACGATTTGCACCAGGATACCAGTTACTCATTTTACTTTTTTTCTGACTCCATTGAACAATATTGACTTAACAAACTATCAAACGTTTAAAACGCTAAACCTTGAGCATCTAAACTCTTTCTTTACCTTCTTCTATAGTCAAAAAAAATTTCTGGCTTTGCCTAGGTCAAAAATATTCAATTTTGCTCGCACTTTTCACCGACTTGACTCTTTCTAGTCTAGTTTTGTACAAAAATGTATGAAAAGGTTAGCAGACGTAAGTTATAATGCACAAAATGCGTCCATTAGCCAGAGCATATCGATGAATCTTGAACAAATGTTGAAACTTGCTGATGAGATAGTATTTACCAAAACAGGTCAGCACCTTAGCACTTTACAAGATGCGGTAGTGCGAGGAACGATACAACGCAAAACATTTAAGCAAATAGCTACGGATTTTGATTGTTCTGAAAGTCATGTTAGACAAATTGGTTCTCAATTATGGGAAATATTTTCGGAAGAGTTAGGAGAAGAAGTTAACAAATCTAATTTTCTATCTGCAATAAAAAGGTCGCAAATTTCTAATCTTTTAAACTTTGCACAAAATGTGAGCGGTAGTTTTAACATTTGTGGAGAAGGAAGACATCCACCCGAAACAAACAACACTGATTCATCTAACAAAGAAACATCTCCGGTAAAACACGCTCCAAATTTATTTCAAGATTTAAGCGAGATGCCAGAATTAGGAACTTTCTACGATCGCGTTTCTGAACTGGAAACTCTCACAACCTGGATTTTACAACAAAACTGTCGCCTAATAGCGCTGACTGGCATCATCGGTATTGGGAAAACAACACTAGCGGTGAAACTCGTACAACAAATAAAATACGAGTTTGAGTATGTAATTTGGTGCAGTCTAGAATTACTACCCACTTTAACGAAATTTCAAGCGCAACTAATACAATTTATTTCTCAGTCAGAAAAATTAGATCCACCTATTAATAATCAACAAAGTTTATCTCTAATTAAATATTTACAGGAATATCGTTGTTTAGTTGTTCTGGATGATTTTCAAAATCTCTTGATGAGTGGTGAACTAGCAGGAAAATATAAGCCTGAACATGAAGATTATCGAGCTTTCTTTAAACGAATAGAAAAATTATCTCACCAAAGCTGTTTTCTCTTAATCGGTTGGGAACAACCAAGAGAAATTTCTCAAACTGAAAGCACAACTAAACCAATTCGTAGTTTACAAATCACAGGTTTAAGTATGGCAGCCGGACAAGAAATATTGCGAGAGTATGGTTTAGCAGAAATTGAACACTGGGAAACAATCGTTAATCTCTACCAAGGTAATCCATCATGGTTAAAAAGTGTCGCTACTCTGCTTCAAGAGTTAGGAGAATGCGTAAGTGAGTTATTAACAGAGAATACCCTGTTTCTACCAGAAGATGTCAAAGATAGTTTACACCAACAGTATACTCGCTTATCCGAAATTGAGAAAAAAGTTTTATCTTTGTTGGCGAAAGAAAATGAACCTATGAACTTAGCAAGATTGCTAGAAAATAGCGAAATGCTATCATCTGATTTACTAAATGCACTACAATCTTTATTACGGCGCTGTTGGCTAGAACAAGAAGGAAATTTTTACACTCTATCACCCGTACTAAAAGCTTTTTCTAGGGAAATTTATATTTGATCGTTTACTCTAAAGTAACCGAACCCGTAAACGGGCGGCTACACGAACAAACTTACTCCTTCGCGGGCTATTTTATTTGTCTTTTTCAGTTAAAATTATTTGCCAAAAATCAATTAATTCTTTGCGCCTACTCTGCGAGAACGGCTCCGCCGAATGCGCCTTTGCGCGATAAAAATAAGCAGTAAATTTACTTGAATAACGCTAAACATTTATCTCGGAGGATACCTTTAACAATATTAATTTCACTAAATCCTTTGGCAATAATTTCATCGCAAGAAATATCAATTTGGGGCTTATCAAGAGAAATTAAGTCTTTAATTGAAGCGCCATAAACTATTTCCGAAATTCCAGCCCAAACACAAGCAGCCGCGCACATGGGACAAGGTTCGCAGGTGGTATAAAGTGTATAGCCTTCTAAGACATCTAAGGAATATTTTTGTAGCTTTTTTGTTAAGCTACGCAAGATTTTTGTTTCGGCATGGGCGGAAACATCTTTGTCGATTTGGGTGGTATTATGTCCTTGGATAATTACGCGATTATCTTTAACTATTACTGCACCAAAGGGCGTATCTCCTTTTTTAGCTTCGGCTAATGCTATTTTCATAAATTCTTCGTGTTTCATGTTGTTTGAGTTCGTATTTTTGGGCTAATTTAAGTAGGAAATATTGAGCTTTTCTAGGCTAGGGGAGATATTTAATTATTTAATTAATGAGGTGAGTTTCTGGCTAATTTATTCTCTGGCAATTAGAAAATTAAACTTTAATACACATTTAGAATAATTTGTCAAGGAAATAACTGGAATAATAAAGAAAAAATAAGTATAAATTAACCTCTATCTGGTGTGAGATATGATGAGAATGCGGGTTCTGGATTGTGTATGCGCCTTATCTCACTGGATGTATTTCGCGGTCTGGCGATCGCCGGAATGATTTTAGTTAACAACCCTGGTAGTTGGGCTGCTGTCTATCCACCGCTACTCCACGCGGAATGGCATGGTTTTACACCGACGGATTTAGTCTTTCCTGCTTTTCTATTTATTGTCGGGACGGCTATGGCTTTTTCCCTGGCAAAATATACAATGGGTAAAAAGCCGAAGTCTGACGCATATAAGCAAATTATTCGCCGCAGTTTAATTTTATTTGCTTTGGGCTTATTACTCAACGGTTCTTCAATTGTGATGGATTGGTTGCTAAATGATACGCCTATTTCGGAATTATCTAATATTCGGATTATGGGTGTTTTGCAACGCATTAGTGTTGCTTACTTTTTGGCTGGATTAGCAATCTTAAATTTACGAAAAAAATGGCTTTTGCTACTCGCAGCCGCAATTTTATTATTATACTGGCTAGCAATGATTTTTATCCCAGTTCCGGGTTATGGCGCAGGTAATTTAACTCCGGAAGCTAATTTAGCAGGTTATCTCGATCGCGTAATTTTAGGAAGCAACCATCTCTACAAAGGGGGACCTTTCGATCCCGAAGGCTTATTTAGCAGTTTACCAGCCGTGGTGACAGTTTTGTTAGGCTATTTCGCTGGTGACTGGATACGCAACCAACCTATTCAATCTCGCACGAGCATGGGTTTGCTATTATTGGGAATTGGTAGCTTAATTTTAGGTTGGCTGTGGGGTTTTGTCTTCCCGATTAATAAACAACTTTGGACAAGTTCCTATGTACTATTTAGCGCAGGTTGGGCTTTACTTATTTTCGCAGCTTGTTACGAATTAATCGAAGTCCGTCGCATTCGTCGTTGGGGTTTTCCGTTTCAGGTGATGGGTTTGAATGCGATTTTTGTCTTTGTGGTTTCCGGTTTAGTTGTGCGTTTGCTGTACAAAACTAAAATCGGTCTTGGGGAGGATGCACCAAGCATGTATACTTGGATTTACGAAACATTTTTCCGACCTTGGGCAGGAGATTTCAATGGTTCGTTGTTATTTGCGATCGCCAGTGTTCTCTTTTGGTGGTCGATCCTTTACCTACTATATCGCAAAGGTTGGTTTTTCAAAGTTTAATCTCCCAAAATTGCCGAAAAAATGTCCTCAAAACATAATATTTTCAGGATAGCAGTGACCTAGATCGCACAAGATAGCCTTTATTGTCACCTAAGAAAATGGTACGCGATCGCACGGGGCGATGGGAAAGCAGTTCATATTAAACATATAAGTTTTTTTTGAGATCCCCAAGATAATAAAGGTTTTAGGTCAGATGAATAATACTATTGAAGAACTCGCCGCTCAAGTCTTATCCTCTCGTCGCATTTCTCCTTGGGAGCAACAATTAATGACAAGGATGTTGGTTAACGGAGATTTGGATGAGGAGGATCGTACTTTAATCAAGCGAGTATTTTACGGGTTGCGACACGGTTTAGTCACTGTAGTCAAATAGATTTTTTCTGTGAGAAACCTAGCAATATCCTAGAACCAATAGTATGAGTGAAATTTAGGCTAGTAAATACCAGCCTATTTTTTTGTTTTTCTTAATTATCCAGAAAAATTTGCCTAAATAGCAGCAGCGATCGCCTCAGAAGCGCTAAAGTGGCAGTGTTAAGTTTTACAAAGACGAGGAGAAACTCAATGCTGGAGTTGTACCAATTTGAGATGTCTCATTATTCAGAAAAGGTACGTTTGATTCTCGATTATAAAGGTCTTTCTTACCGTAAAATTGAGGTAACGCCTGGAGTTGGACAAGTCGAAGTCTTCCAAAAATCCGGTCAGCGTCAGGTTCCGGTTTTAAAGGATGGAGAGACAATTATCGCCGATTCTACCGAAATTGCTTTCTATCTCGACCGTCAATATCCAGAACGTCCGATTATACCTGCCGATCCGAAGCAACGAGGGCTATGCTTATTAATGGAAGAGTGGGCGGATGAATCTCTCGGAACTAAAGGTCGCAAGGCTTTATTTGGCGCATTAAACCAAAATCCTAACTTCCGTACTTCGATTTTACCTAGCAATACACCCGATATCCTGAAAACCCTGGTTAGCGCTGTACCTGGGGAACTTTTAGAAGTTTTAGGGACTGGAGTTGGTTTGGGTGCAGATGCAGTCAAAAAAGCCAAAGATGGTCTTAAACAAGATTTAGAAGCACTTTGCTTGCTATTAGAAGACAGTCCTTACTTAATCGCCGACTATCCCACCTTGGCAGATTTTACCGTCGCAGGGCTAACTATGGTAATTAAGTTTCCTGACGGACCTTATCTCGATATTCCCGAACCACTAAAAGGTAAAGGAATTCCCACTTTAGCAGATAATAGTCTCTACGAAACCTTTTTCAACTGGCGCGATCGCCTTTACGCTGAATTCCGCAAACCCCTAGCTGCGACTGCAACTACCACTGGTTCCGCACCAACTTCGATTGAAATTGATTAGTCATCTGTCGGTTGCCTTTCGACAATAAGCTGTAGGCTAGAAGTAACTGGGGATTGGGGATTGGGGACTGGGGACTGGGGACTGGGGACTAGGGACTGGGGACTGGGGACTGGGTTCAGTTATCAGTGAACAGTTACCAGGGAACAGTGAACAGTTTATCCTCCCCCTCTCCCCCCTCTTACCCCTCTCCCTTGTCTCCCCTCCTCCCCCCTCTCCCCAGTCACCAATCCCCTAAGCTTATTCGTTTCTTACTTAGAGTTACCAATGACTAATCCAGACACTCCCCTAGGCTTTGTAATTGAAGGTTCTCTTTCCCAAGGATTACAAATAAGGTTACACGAAAATGTCTCAGTAGAAGATATGCGAGTGGGCAAATTTCTGGTAGTAGAAGGTAGGCGATCGCGTTTTTTCTGTTTGATTACCGATGTCGAACTCGGAACTTCTAATCTCAGAATTTTAGCTAATCCTCCGAACCCAGAAGACGATCTCCTCCAAGAAATTCTCGCAGGTAGCGGCACCTTCGGCACGGTCGAACTCTCGCCCATGTTAATGTTAACTCCAGAAACGCCTTACTTTAAAAAGCAGGCCCCAGAAGCACTGTCAACAAACTCCCAAGACACCTCCCTCGGTTCTTTTCAAGCCCAAGGTGGGGGAGAACTCAAGCTACAACCAGTTAAAACAATTCCCTCTCACTTTAGTCAAGTATACGATGCCAGCGAACGAGACTTTCGCATTGTTTTCGGCTGGGAAGACGATCCTCACAAACGTAACTTTTCTGTCGGTAAACCCCTCGATATGGAAGTTCCCGTCTGCATCGACTTAGATCGCTTTGTCGAACGCAGTAACGGCGTTTTCGGGAAATCTGGTACAGGTAAATCCTTTCTCACACGCTTACTAATTTCTGGGATTATCCGCAAGCAAGCCGCAGTTAACCTAATGTTTGATATGCACTCCGAATATGGTTGGGAAGCTGTCAGCGAAGGGAAACAATTTAGTACAGTTAAAGGCTTACGTCAGTTATTTCCTGGACAAGTAGAAATCTATACCCTCGATCCCGATTCTACCAAACGTCGTGGTGTCGGAGATGCCCAAGAACTTTATCTTAGTTATGACCAAATCGACATCGAAGATTTGAGACTCGTTTCTGGAGAATTAGGACTTTCCGATGCTAGCCTGGATAACGCCAATATCCTTGCAGGTGAATTTGGCAATTCCTGGATTATCCAGTTAATTAACATGACTAACGAGGAAATTAACGACTTTTGTAACGAAAAACAAGGTCACAAAGGCTCGATCATGGCATTACAGCGCAAACTGATGCGTCTCAATAATCTCAAATATATGCGTTCTGTTTGCCGCCACAACTACATCAAGCAGATTTTACAGTGTCTCGATGCAGGTAAGCACGTGGTAATCGAGTTTGGTTCCCAGTCGAATATGCTTTCTTATATGCTGGTAACGAATATGATTACCCGCCGCATTCACAAAGAATATGTTCGCAAAGCGGAAGTATTTTTACAATCGAAAAATCCCCTCGATCGCCCGCGTCAATTGGTGATTACTATTGAAGAAGCCCATCGCTTCCTTGACTCGAAGATTGTTAATCAAACGATTTTCGGCACGATCGCCCGTGAAATGCGAAAATACTTCGTTACTTTATTAATTGTCGATCAGCGTCCTTCAGGTATCGATTCGGAAGTGATGTCTCAAGTAGGGACTCGCGTTACTTGCTTGCTGAATGACGATAAAGATATTGATGCTATTTTTACAGGCGTTTCCGGAGGAATGAGTTTGCGATCGGTTTTGGCGAAACTAGATTCTAAACAACAAGCTTTAATTTTGGGTCATGCTGTACCGATGCCAGTGGTAGTAAGAACTCGCCCCTACGATCAAACATTCTACGACGAAATCGGCGATCCAGCTTGGGAAGATATGCCTAGCGATCGCCTTTTCGTCGCCGCCGAGTCAGCAAAGGCTGATTTGGGATTTTAGGGTATTGGGGACTGGGGACTGGTGATTGGGGATTAGGTATTGGGAAGAGGGGGAGACTTGGAAGAGGGGGAAGAGGGGGAAGAGAGGGAAGAGGGGGAGGATAAACTGTTCCCTGTTCCCTGTTCACTGATAACTGAACCCAGTCCCCAGTCCCCAGTCCCTAATCACCAATCCCCAATTTACGGTTGACTCACCATTATAACTCGAAATTAGTTCGGCGATCCGCCTCAGCTAACCCTACTCTTTTAAGGAATGCTAAGTCATTATGGTAATAGGAGAGTGTTGGAGTTGGGCTGTGGTCAGATTTTGAGTCATCAAATGCTTGTCTGCTAGTAGTTACAAAAGTTAATGAACTTTTTTACCTTTACGACCGTCTAATTTTGTAATAGGATAGGAAATAAAGTAAACTCATACTGACTTCAAGTTAATCGTTTCCTTTTCAACCATCAGTAGTGGAAGTGGAGGAAGCAAATTAATAAACGTTAAAGGGAGTAATTTAAACGCATTTAACTCAACATCGATAAACACCTTGCTGCCTGCGCCAACGCAAGAGAGCAGGCAGTGTTTACCTCTTTTGCGGGATGTTCTACCAAGACAACGATAACTATCGTCAAAGGTGAGAACGAGCAATTCCCGACCTGGTCAACCCCAGCGACTATCCTTGTTGCTTGTTTAGGAGTCACTACTGTACAAATGCCCACTGCCAAAATTGACAAAGAAACCAAACAACCTATGTTCTCGGCGGATATGGTACGGACTTATTTGCATGAGATAGGTAAAGTACCTCTGCTTACCCACGAACAAGAAATTGTCTTTGGTAAGCAAGTACAGAAAATGATGTCCTTGTTAGAGAAGAAAGAAGAATTGGCGCAAAAGCTCGATCGCGAACCCACTGACAAAGAGTGGGCAGAATTTGTTCAGATGAGCGAATCCGAACTAGAGAAAGCCGTGCGACAAGGTAATCGGGCGAAGCGTAAGATGATCGAAGCCAACTTGCGTTTAGTAGTAGCGATCGCCAAAAAATACCAAAAGCGCAACATGGAATTTCTGGATCTGATTCAGGAAGGGACATTAGGATTAGAGCGAGGTGTCGAGAAATTCGATCCGATGCGGGGCTATAAGTTTTCCACCTATGCTTACTGGTGGATACGCCAAGCGATCACCAGAGCGATCGCCCAACAAGCTCGCGCCATTCGCCTACCCATACACATTACTGAAAAACTGAATAAAATCAAAAAAGTTCAGCGAGAACTCTCCCAACAACTGGGACGTAGCGCTACTCCCAGCGAAATTGGCAAGGAGTTAGACTTAGAACCATCGCAAATCCGAGAGTATTTGAGCATTGCGCGTCAACCTATTTCTCTTGACGTACGCGTTGGAGACAACCAAGATACCGAACTCTCCGAGTTACTCGAAGACAGTGGTCCATCTCCAGAGCATTATATTACTCAGGAATCAATGCGCCAAGACCTAGAAAATATGCTCGCCGAGTTAACACCTCAACAACGAGCAGTATTGTCTCTACGTTTTGGTTTAGAAGATGGAAAAGAGTTATCTCTGGCGAAAGTTGGCAAGAAACTCAACCTCTCTCGCGAGCGCGTGCGTCAACTCGAACATCAAGCACTAGCTCAACTGCGTAGACGTAGAGGAAATGTGCGCGAGTACATTGCAGCCAGTTAGCTGTAAATAACTCAAAAAATTTGAAGCGGTAGCGGTTTTTCCCTACCGCTTTTTTTCTAGGGGGACTGGGGACTGGGGACTCAGTTATCAGTGAACAGCGAACAGTAAGCAGTTATCAGTGAGCAGTTACCAGTAAGCAGTGAACAGTAAACACTGAACAGTTACCAGTAAACAGTGAACAGTAAACACTGAACAGTTACCAATAAACAGTTTATCCTCCACCTCTCCCAAGTCTTCCCCCTCTTCCTTGTCTCCAATTTCTACTGATAACTGATAACTGGTAAGGTAAAACCCCCTCTCCCAAGTCCCCAATCCCCAGTCCCCAGTCCCTAATCCCCAATCCCCATTTACGAAATTCACTGAGAGCAAACTGAAGCTAGCTAATAGTTCAGAAATTAAACTGTCACAGAGCCTTATTTTATTGAACACAAGCCGTGAGAACTTAAAAATAGGAAAAAATACTTAATAAAAGAAACTTTTTTCTAATCAACAATCGAGCTTCAGGAGCAAGACAATTCACCCTTTTGGGGGAAAAAATAAGACTCAAAATCAAGTAAATTAATAGTATACGGGTAGGCTATCAACAGATCGGGGGGAAAAATGTCTTTACAGAAGAATTTGGCAGCAATTACACCAAAAAACTTGCTATTAAATCTAGGCATTGTGCTAAGTGTTGGGCTAGTAAATACTGGTACCTTTCCCCTAAATTCGTGGGCGACAGAAACACCGAAAACCGAACAGAAAAGTTTGCTTGCGAACTCAGGAATTTTGCCATTAAGTAATACAAAACAAGATAATTCTTTAGGCAGTATACCTGATGGAGTATATCTTTACGGAAATACTTCAGAAGCAGACCAAATCGGTAACGAATATTTGGTATTTGAGGTAAGAGATGGTAAAACCATCGGTGCTTTTTATCAGCCTCGGTCAGAATATGCTTGTTTTTATGGCGCGATCGCACCAGAACAAATGAATTTGAGTGTGGTCGATCCTTACGAAGAGGCTGTCTATTCCCACTCAATTGCACTACAAGAAGTACCTTCAACCATAGCTACAGCAAACGGTCAAGCTCCTCGGACAGTAGCATTAGAAGGCTACAAACGCATTAGCAATATCAGCGATAATGACGAGCGGATGCTCAACACTTGTATTAACAATTATCAAGAAGTAGTTTGGGAATAAACATAACAAGTCCCCAGAGTCAAGTCTGGGGACGTTAAGAATTTTAAAACTCAATACCCGGTTGTGCTTTTACTCCTTGTTCGCGAAAAGGATGTTTTACTAAAGTCATTTCAGTAACCAAATCCGCTTGAGCAATTAATTCTGAAGGTGCGCCTCTACCAGTAAGAATAACGTGAGTATCAGTGGGTTTTTCTTCTAGTCCAGCGAGAACAGTTTGCACATCAAGGTAATTGTGTTTGAGAGCAACATTAATCTCATCTAAAAGGATCAATTTGAAGTCTGGATTGCAGATATATTCTAACGCCGTTGACCAGGCTTCAATTGCTTTTTGGGTATCTCGTTCGCGGTCTTGAGTTTCCCAAGTAAAGCCTTCTCCCATCGCGTGAAAAACGAGTTGTTCTTTCCACTGAGAGAGGACAGCTTTTTCTGCGGGTTCCCAAGCACCTTTAATAAATTGGACGATCGCCACTCGGAAACCGTGACCGAGGGAACGCATTACCATACCCAACGCAGCAGTAGTTTTTCCCTTACCATTACCAGTGTGAACGATAATCAAACCCTTTTCAACAGAGCGTTCCGCTACGCGCTGCTGTTGTACTTCCTTGCGTCGCTGCATCTTGCGCTTATATTGTTCTGAAGTCTCTATAGTCATAGAAATGGATAAATTCAGCGATCGCTATTATCCAACATCAACTAGTATTGCTAGCGATCGGGCTTTTATCTCTTACCAAAAAATTGGGTTTAAAGCCTCGCCGTTCTACGGCGACTTTGATTGAGAAGAAACTAGAACATTAGTACAATAGTTGATAGCGAGTAGAACTAAAGTCTACGCGATGAATCGCTCTAGTAGGTCGAAATCCCGGTAAGTAAGTCCGCCGGCTAAACCACTGCAAGCTTTCTTCAGAGCGAGGAGCGTACTAAATTAGCTTTTGTGATGGATGTTTGAAAGCATAAAACTAAAAAAAAGTAAGCGCAATATATGCGGCTATATGCCAACATATTGAGCGACTAGAGGCAACTTGACTATGCCTGCAAGAGTTCGATTGAGTACTTGTAAATCTCCGTCTCTTTAGAGCCCAGAGAAGTCAAAAGCAACAAATTTTGCATAAATCTTTCCATTTCAGCGAATAAAATATTGAGGTTATCTGTCTTCGTATCCTAATTTGTGGTAATACTGAAACAATTTCCTTAAGTTTCCAGTAAATAGCCCGATGGACGAACAGCTACGTCAACTCATTCAAGAGGTAGTTCTGAATACCGATGGAAGTCCACAACAAAAAGCAGCTATGAACCGCTTGTTAAAGCTTATCCCCCAATTACCCAGCGTCTACATTTCTCCCAACTCTGAGATTAATACACGAGATGCCTTTAATCGAGCTTTAGAGGGTGTTTCCACCTTTCGGGGCAATATTAGCGGAGAAAACATTCGTAAATTTGTTCAGAAAAGAAATTTGAATCTCGAAAATGTAGATCCAGAATTTCTGAGGAAATGCTTTATTCAGTGGTTTAAGATAATTCTGAAGTTCAAAAAAATAGATGTGTATCGCGAACAAGGCGAAGCATTGAGTTTAGATGTCTGTTTGGGAGACGAGCAAAGAAGCACTTTTCTTGATATTCTCCCCGCTCCCAATCCTAGTGGAATTGAGCAACTCGCTCGTCAAGAAGAAATAGAAAAAACTGAGAATTTTCAAAGAAGACTGAGGCGTTATTTGGAAGTAGATCCAGAGCAAAAGCTACGGAACTGTTTTCCTCACCAATATCCTCAAGCTAATTGTCAGGAAATCACCAAAAGGCGTTTCTTTAAAGAGCCGCCTGAAAAATGGAAAAAGCTAGCCCAAGAGTTAAATATTCCCTTGGGAACTGTGACTTCTCATTGGCAAAGAAAGTGTCAGTCTCTTTTACAAGAAATTGCTAAAAGTATTCAAGAACAAATGGAGAAAGAATAATGAATAACGCGGAAACTCCTTTTTTTATCCCACTCAAAATTAGTCAAGAATCTCGTCACTATGCCCAGCAATTTGCTCGCGAACAAGTAACCTCAGAAAAGTCCCAAGAAGTATTTTATAACACCTTGGCTGTCTGTGCTGTTTATAGTTTTTTAGAATGGATGGAATTACCCTCAAATCTTAACCAGAGTGAAAGTTGGAATTCTGTAGTCAGACGCTTTCATAATGTAGCTGATTTAGTGATATCAGGTATTGGTAAAATTGAGTGTCGTCCGGTGCTATCTGAGCAAAAACATTTTTCTTTACCACCAGAGGTGACAGAAGACAGAATCGGCTGTGTATTAGTTAAATTTGAGCCAGATTTAGAGCAAGTAAAACTATTAGGATTCATTCCCGCTACTGCTGCTAAAACTTTGCCAGAACAAATAAAAATTGAAGATTTACAACCTCTAGAAGATTTAACAGAATATTTGGATGAGTTGCAAGTAAAGCAAAATATTGTCTTTGCTCAATCAACAATAAACTTGAGTAAATGGCTAGCAAATGACTTTGGAGAAATAATTAAAGCAGGTTGGCAAACTGTACAAGAACTTTTAGATCTTGAAGAAGCAGATTTAGTTCCAGTTACTCGTTTTCGTAGTAGAGGAATTCCTCAAAATCCAGTTATTCGCTGCAAACAAATTAACTTAGGAAGACAATCAGCGAATGAGGCTGCGATCTTAATTGTTTTTGTTTGGGAACAAGACTCAGAAAACAAAGGTATACGTCTACAGTTACGTCCTTCAAAAGGACAAATGCGTTTACCCACTAATTTATTATTTAGTTTACTTGATGAATCAGGAAATCTTGTAGAAGATACAGCAGGAAAACCTGTGGAATTTAAAGCTAAAACTAACGAACCTCGCTTTGACATTTGGTTTCCTGCTAAATTAGGTGAAGGTTTTCTGGTAAAACTTGCTTTGAATAATACTACTTTTACAGAAAGTTTTTCGATTTAAACAATGGTTGTAGGTGTGGGAAGTGGAGCAATATTTAGAATCATTAACAGACAAGAACAATTTATTCACCGATCTTTAAAGATCAAAGCGAGTTAAATATTTAACTTCAGACAGATGAAGGATAAAATAAAACAAGTAATTATCGAATTTAGTCCTTTTTTGCTGTATAAATGTCATCTTCTTTTCTCCAACTTGGGCTGACGGCACTGTTAGCATTTTATGTCGCTTGGAATCTCGGAGCGAATGATGTTGCTAACTCAATGGGAACTTCGGTTGGTTCTAAAGCTTTGACGCTGCGGCAGGCGATAATTGTTGCTGGAGTGTTAGAGTTTTCTGGGGCGGTTATTTTTGGTCAAAATGTTTCTGCGACTTTAGCGACGGAAATTGTCGAACCGGAACTTTTTGCTAATACTCCGAAACTGTTATTATTGGGAATGATTGCTGTTTTGTTAGCTGCGGGTTTGTGGTTACAAATTGCGACGAGTTTCGGTTTACCAGTAGCATCATCTCATGCAGTGGTGGGCGCGATCGCCGGATTTAGTTGGGTAGCGGCTGGCTTTAATTCGGTAGACTGGAGCAATATTGGCAGTATTACCTCGGCTTGGCTGATTACTCCATTGATCAGTGGCGCGATCGCTGCTTTATTTTACAGCCAAATTCAACGTTGGATTCTCAATCAACCCGATCCTCTCGCTCAGTTACAGGAATGGATTCCTTGGCTGAGTGCTATACTTCTCAGTGTCTTCGGCGTAATTGTCTTACCAACAATTTTCGCTACACCCTTTTTCAACTCCTTTGCGCTACCAAATCACGACTTTTCTATCGCAGTAGGTGCTATCGCTACTGTAAGTCTTACCATTGCTAGCTGGCGCGGGCTAGAAGCAATCAAAAGCCGAGGAAATGATTCCGAAGCCAAGAAAGAACAATTACAGGCTGTAGAGAAGCAATTAGGAAGATTCCAGGTTATCAGTGCTTGCTTCGTCGCCTTCGCCCACGGTTCCAACGATGTCGGTAACGCGATCGCCCCCCTCGCCGCGATCGCCTATATTCTCCGCACGGGTACAGTACCCATCGTAAATTTTGTCGTCCCCCTGTGGATTTTAATTCTCGGCGGTGCAGGAATCGTCGCTGGATTGGCAGCCTTTGGTAAAAACGTCATTACCACCGTCGGCGAAGAAATCATTACCCTGCAACCCAGTAGCGGCTTTTGCGCCGAAATCGCCACCGCTACGACAGTTTTAGTCGCCTCTCGCTTAGGCTTACCAGTTTCCACCTCCCAAGCTTTAGTGGGCGGTGTAGTGGGGATTGGCTTATTTGAGCAAAGCCAAAAAATCAAATTCCAAACCGTCCGAGCGGTAGTTCTCGCCTGGGTAATAACCTTACCAGCCACAGCTATTTTAAGCGCGATTGGCTTTACCGTACTGCGATCGCTGTTTTACTAGATAACCAGCAATCCGCGATGGGGCAAAGTCCAGCGCCCGATTAAGCGATCGCGAGTAACAAATTTAAGGTTATCCTGTTACCCAAGACTGAGAAGCTAACTTGGCAAATTTCTGGCTATTGGGAGATGTCCTCTAATACAATGTCAGCAATAACGACCAAGCAAAATCATCTCTTGAATTGGTAAAAAAATAAATTTCTGCCAGAGAAATTGGCGATTCGCTCCCGAAGTCGAAAGCGTAATTAGCGCCTTCAGCCTCGTGGAGATTCCTTCTCGGTCTAATGGTATTGAGGATAAAAGCAAATGGGGCAACTGGACAATCAACCAGAAAACTATCAAAACGTCGATCCTGGGGCAGCAGAAACGCGTCTGCGAGAAATAACTGATGAGTTGGAAAATCTGAAACAAAACTTTATTTTCCAGTTGTCTCAAGAAATTGAGCAACTCCAAATTAGAAAAAATCGCTTACAACAAGAAGTTGAGCAACTGGAATTAAACCGTCAGCAGCAACTCAATCGACAGCAAGAGTTAATACAGCAAATTGCCCCAGCCTTAGTTAATCAACTAGAAGATTTACTCAGACAGGGCTTAACTCTCTCAGCAAGAGATCGAGGAGCAAGCCCCACATCGGCTGGCGAAGTAGACTATAACGAAAACGCTCGTCAACTAATTCTCTCCTTGGATTCTACTCTGAGAACCACTTTCAGAACCTTACAGCAAGACCTGAGCAGCTATCAAAGTTCGCTATCCCAGCAGCTAGGTCAGATGTATAATCTCGAACAGCAAGGAGAAGCAATTTTAGAAGCATTAGTGAGTCGGTTAAAAGCCGAACTGCAAACAGAAGCGATCGCTTCTCCTCCACCAACATCACCACCACCGAGGAGGACTTCCCCTCGCTATCAATCTCCGGAAGTATATCAAACCGGAGCAATTCCCGAACCACCACCGCCAACACCAACCGTTACTTCCTCTTCCAGAACTAAAATTCCCAAAGCCCAACCTCCATCGGCAGAACATCCTGCACCTACTAAGCCTCAACCCAAAAAACAATCCAAACTTCAGCTGGGAATCACCCTAGCCTTACTTTCCTCCTTAGCACTGTCACTGTATAACGTCGTTGTCGCGATCGTACTCAAACCTGCCTCAGTTTTGGGCTTATTCGAGTTGGGAGGATATATTTCTCCCAGCGTGGGCAATTCGCTACTCATTTTGTGGCTGCGGATGGTAGTCGTAGTACCAATGATGGCAATTCTGGCAGGATTTCTTTACTCGCGGACTTGGCAGGATATTATGAATTCTTTCCAGTCGAAAGACTGGCGACTTTGGCTAAAAGTAATCGGTAGTGGTTTTTTCCTCTTTATCTCCCAAGTGCTAATTTATATCTCCTTCGGTTCGGCACTTTCTCCAGGAGTAGTAATTACAATTTTCTTCATCTTCCCGATCGTTACCGTGCTACTTTCATGGTTACTGTTTGGAGAACGTCCAACTTTAATTCGCAGTATTGCCACAGCCGTAGTCTTTTTAGGGGTAGTGCTGATTTCTTTGGCTGGAGGAGGAGCAGTTGAAAGTTTTCCTTTACGCGGTTTTAGTACCGCAGTTGGTTCTGGTGTCACTTTTGCTTTTTACGTGTTACTTACTCAAGCTTCCGCCAAAAAACTACATCCTGTTCCCTTCAGCGTAGTTAATTTTGTCACAATTCTGATTTTTTCGGGTTTGAGCTTATTTATCTTTCCCTTTCTGCCCCTACCGCCTACCTGGGATGTCAGTGTAGATCCTCTAATGTGGTCTAACTTGATTGTTAGCGGTTTAATTTTGGGCGGATTAACGTTACTTTCTTATCTACTCAACAATATCGGGATCGGCTTAATTGGTGCCGCCCGCGCCTCAATTTTCGGTGCTACAGGTCCAGTTTTAACGACCATTCTGGCTTGGTTGATTATCGGACGACCTTTAATCGGTATTCAATGGGTAGGAATGTTAATCGTTACTCTGGGAGTATTAGGACTGAGTTTAGAACGGATGTGGAAAAAGCCCAAACCAGCCAAAAACACTAATCGCTGATTAAAAAAAAGTAGTCGGGTGCGTCGATCGCGCACCCGATAAATTTGATATTACTTCATTAGCACGGAGAGGGAGGGATTCGAACCCTCGTTAGAGTTGCCCCTAAACAGCATTTCCAGTGCTGCGCCTTCAACCACTCGGCCACCTCTCCAAAAGGCGGGTCAGTTATCTATGATAACAAGCAATTTGCCATTTTGGTAATATTTGGGGGAAATTTAAAACAAATGGCGCTCGCTAACTGCATTACAATATGGTCATGAAACGTTTTTATCGCATTCAAATTCACGATCGCAACACGGGAGCTTTCTACAACCTACAAGTT
Organism: Oscillatoria salina IIICB1; assembly: GCF_020144665.1. Lineage (NCBI taxonomy): Bacteria > Bacillati > Cyanobacteriota > Cyanophyceae > Oscillatoriales > Oscillatoriaceae > Oscillatoria > Oscillatoria salina. Next base: position 55,403 of record NZ_JAAHBQ010000032.1, read on the forward strand.
CCCGAAGATGAATATATCCTCGCTAGTGCCGAAGCTCAGGGAATACAACTACCTTTTTCTTGTCGTAACGGAGCTTGTACTACTTGTGCTGTGAGAGTCAACTCAGGTGAAATCTATCAACCAGAAGCAATGGGACTCTCGCCAAATTTACGGGAGAGAGGATACGCTCTTTTGTGTGTGAGTTATCCCCGCTCCGACTTGGAAGTGGAGACACAAGATGAAGATGAAGTTTACGAACTTCAATTTGGTCGTTACTTTGGTAAGGGGAAAGTCCGTTTTGGACTACCTTTGGACGAAGATTAGCCGAAAACTAATTTTTGGGTGCTTGCTACTGTTAGCAGCTTGCCAAACTCTCCCCTCGGAAACAACTCCCACGGGATTAACGGCTCAAGTCCAACGGGTAGTGAGCGGACAAACCCTGGAAGTCGTGGTAACATCCCAACAACCAGCCTTAATCGAGCGAGTCCGACTAATTGGGATTAAAGCACCAGATTTAGCACAGGAACCTTGGGGAAGCGATGCCAAAAAACAGCTAGAAAGCTTAGTCAGCGAAGATAGGGACACAGCAAACCCCAACTTAGGATCTATAATCGTCGAGTCAGATGTTCAAGAAAAAGACCGTTTTGACCGTCGTTTAGCATATGTTTGGCACCAGGGAAAACTACTGAATGAAGAATTAGTTAAACAAGGTTACGCGATCGCCATTCCCTCATCGCCAAACATTAAATACAGCGAACGCTTGCGTCGCGCCCAAGAATATGCTCGCATCATGGGTTTAGGAATTTGGAACCCCGAACAACCTTTGCGATCGCTAGCATCAGAGTAATCGATCTGCTCGAAATTTATGTTAGAACCTTCAGCCAAACAACTACAAATTTTTCTGGACATTGCTAGTGAAGCTGTCCTCTCTGCTGGCGCGATTTTACAAGACTACTGGGGTAACGTCCAGGCGATCGAAGAAAAAGGACGTTCCGGAGATTTAGTTACCGAAGCAGATAAAAAAGCTGAAGCTGTCTTAATTCATGTTCTTCAAACTCACTTCAGCGAACACGGGATTTTAGCCGAAGAATCTGGGAAATTAGGAGATACTCAAAGTCCTTATTTGTGGGCTATCGATCCTCTTGATGGTACGACTAACTTCGCTCACGCTTATCCTTTATCCACAGTTTCCGTAGGTTTACTAATTGAAAAAGTACCCGTAGTTGGTGTAGTCTACGATCCCTTTCGGAATGAGTTATTTCGCGCCGCTAAAGGATTAGGCGCAACTTGTAACCGTCGCCCGATTCAAGTTTCTCAAACTAGCGAACTCAGTAAAAGTTTATTGGTAACAGGTTTTGCATACGACAGACGCGAAACCACCGATAATAATTATGCTGAGTTTTGTTATCTTACTCACCTCACTCAAGGAGTTCGCCGCAGTGGTTCGGCAGCACTAGATTTAGTTAATGTCGCTTGCGGGCGTTTAGATGGCTACTGGGAAAGGGGAATCAAACCTTGGGATATGGCGGCAGGTATCGTCTTAGTTGAGGAGGCTGGAGGCAAAGTTAGCGCTTATGATGGCAGTTCCTTTATCTTAGAATCTGGGAGAATTTTGGCAACTAACGGCAAGCTTCATAACTCTCTGAGCGAAGCTTTGCAGAAAACTCCCTCTTTGGCCTCCTGGGACAAAGAAATTAGCTAAACTACTTCTAGAGAAAAATTAAAATTTGGGCGTAAAACCAGGAAGCCAGTTTGTAGTTATTCAATAAAACCTTACTTCCGTACACAGAAATTATCCAATCCTATGTCTTTTAATATTGAACGCGGACTTTTTAAATTTGAGATCGCTGACTACCACGCCGTATTAGGTATTCCGCTAAATGCCGATCCGAAAGTGGTACGGAAACAATATCTCAAAATAGCTCGTAGCTTGCATCCAGATAGTTTTAAGGGTGAAGATCGAGGACATAAACGTCAAGCGAGTGAAATGTTATCTAAATTGGTCAATCCCGCATACGAACAATTATCTAAAGATAAATCTCGGGCAGAATATCAGTTGGTACTTGCTCAAATGGGTCAGCGTCTTGCTCGTGAAGGTGGAAAACCATCGGTGATTGGAAAATCGGCTCAAGAGTTATTGCAAGCAGGTGCTAATGTAGACCTAGCTTACAGCAAATTACTACAAAAACTTGCAACAGAGCAGTATAAATATATAGACCAAGTTCTAGATACAGTTGCGGAAATTAGCGAACTGAACCTGGTTTATTTAATGCGCAAACAAGGTCAAGGAATTAAGCAACCAGTTAAAGTTCAAGCTAATGAAGATCGAGATAGCAAGAAGGTCGTAGAGAAGGAAGAAAAACCACTCAAACCTAAATCCCAAGCAGAACCTTATCTCAACCGCGCTCAAGAGTATATGGGTAAAAACAATTATTCCCAAGCAATTTTAGAATTGCGCGATGCTCTGAAATTAGAACCAAATAATGCTATTGGTCATGCTTTGCTTGGTACAGCTTATTTGAAGCAAAAACAAGGAACGATGGCGAAGGTTCACATCAACAAAGCTTATCAATTAAGCCCCCAAGAACCAATAGTAATACAAGCTAAACAAGCACTAGATAAAGTGAGTAAAGGAACAAATGGCACTAAGAGCGATCGCTCGAAAGCTTCAGCCAAGTCTAATAATAGCGGTATGTTTGGTGGTTTGTTTGGCAAAAAATGATCTGGTCAATTCTTGACTCTTGGTGTACCTCAGAGGCGATATAGTGAAACAAGTTAGGGAGAAAACTAATTCAGTTGTTGTCTGTTAGTTCGCTCCACGCTAAACTTTCCTAGGCAAATAACTAAGTTCACCAACATTGTCACCGATGATCCATCAACCACCAGCAGGTGCTAAAGATTTATTACCCCTCGAAGTTGCCCAAAAACAACACCTTCGCGAACGTTTGCAGGAAGTGTTTCACAGGTGGGGCTACCAGCGCATTATTACTTCAACTCTCGAATGGCTGGATACTCTGATGGCTGGTGGTGCGATCGAGCGTTCCACTGTGATTCAATTACAAGAAGGGGATGAAGGTAGTTTGGGATTACGCCCCGAATTAACTGCTTCGATCGCTCGCGCTGCGGTGACGCGAATGTCGTCTGACAGCTATCCTCAACGCCTTTGTTATGTAGCTAATGTCTTTCGTCGTGCTTCGGCAACTTATCCCGGTCGTCAGTTGGAATTTTATCAGGCTGGGGTAGAGTTGTTGGGTAAAGGAGGTGTGTTAGCAGATGCAGAAATTATTCTCTTACTGGCAGATTGTTTAGATGAATTTAAGCTTCAGGATTGGTCTTTAATTTTAGGAGAAGCAGGATTAACTCGCAGTTTACTTGCTCCTTTTCCGGAATCTTTACGATCGCGAGTACGCTACTGTATTTCTCACCTCGATCGCGTTAGATTAGAAAATTTATCTCTTTCCCAAGAATTGCGCGATCGCGCTTTGTTTATTTTTGATTTGCGGGGAAAACCAGCCGATGTCTTGCAAAAAGTGGCAAGCTTGGATCTGGATGAGTCAGGAAAAGCTACGGTTAATAACCTTAAGTCTTTGGTGGAATTGCTTAACGAAAGTTCTCCCTTTCCTTTACCTCTGATTCTTGACCTTAGCTTATTACAAACGATTGATTATTACACCGGGATTGTTTTTGAAGTAGTTAGTTTTAGTAAGAATCAATCGCGGATCTTGGGAAAAGGTGGACGTTACGATCGACTTCTCGGACTTTATCATCCTCAAGGAGAAACAGCCCCTGGTATCGGCTTTGCAGTGAATTTGGAAGAATTACATCATTTGCTTTTAGGAACGTCAGAGTTACCTCAAGAAATGCCACCTAGCGATTGGTTGATCGTACCCGATCGCTCCTCCGCAGAAGCAGCCGCTTTTGTTTACGCACAAAAATTGCGTCAGTCAGAACATTTAGTTCGGGTGGAAATAGATTTAGGGGGACGAAACCGAGAAGAAATTCGCGAGTATGCGCGATCGCGCGATATCAGTCGTGTTGTTTGGGTAAAAGCTGATGGTACGCCGGAAATAGAGGCGATCGGGTGTTAGAGATTGGGGATTGGGTTCAGTGAACAGTGAACAGTTAGCAGTGAACAGTTAGCAGTTAGCAGTTTATCCTCCTTGTCCTCCCCCTCCCCCTCTTCCCCAATCCCCAGTCCCCAATCCCCAGTCCCCAATCCCCTTCACTGACCTAAGCTTGCTAGGGTATAAATAGATCGCTCATCAAAGAAAAATACCGAATCACTAAACGAGAGAACACCGTGGCACATACAATTGTTACCAATATTTGTGAAGGAGTAGCTGATTGCGTCAATGCCTGTCCTGTAGCCTGTATTCATCCAGGTCCCGGTAAAAATAGCAAGGGGACTGATTGGTATTGGATTGATTTTGATACTTGTATCGACTGTGGGATTTGTCTACAAGTATGTCCTGTAGAAGGCGCGATCGTTCCTGAAGAAAGACCCGATTTGCAAAAAACTCCTGAGTAAGTTTGAGGGAGATTGAAGAAGTATGCCAAAGATAGACAGAAAGATTTTCTCTGTCTATCTTTTGTTCTTTCGGAAGAGGTC